>JAHHUA010000199.1 GCA_020024235.1 Oscillospiraceae bacterium | reverse complement strand
AAATAATTTTGCAGCTGACTTGCATTAGCATAAACCCATATATCTTTATAAGACCATTTGTTGTAAAAGTCCGTTGCTGACAAAGTCAATATATCCGATATAAAGCAAATTTGCGGTATCAGTTTCTGTTCTTCAGGATTTAAACTGCTTAAAAAATCAGACAGTTCTTTAGGGCAATTTTCTGCCAGTGTTTTTATTATAGCAGGAGCCATCAATTCTAAAATATAACATTTTGGCTGAAATCTTGGCATTTTTCTATAGTTTTGAATAATCCATTTGTAAAGTTCAAAAATCTTTTCAGATGTTTTATTTTCCAAAGACTCTGTAAGTGGTCCTATATTGGTTTTATCTATATCAATTACTGTAGTAGCAGTATTATTTTGATTTATACATTTTTCCAGTTCTTCTTTTAATGTATCGGCAATAAGGTCTGAAATTTCATCTGATTTAGTATTTTTTAGATGTTGTACTGATGATGGATTTTTTATAATTTCATTTTTCCAGAAATCAAACAAATCAGGAGTGTAATTTATAGCTAAAATATCATATACTGCCCCCCTTGCTTTGCCCCGTTCTTTCTTTGCCATTTCAAGCAATAACGGAATATTTTCTTTCTTATATTGCAATGCGTAAATTACAGATTCTCTCATTTCTTTTTTTACTTCGTCAAGAAGTGATAAATACCAGTCATTTTCACTTTCCTTAGCAAGACTTGCAATTAAAGAAAATCTTTTAACCATTTCTTTTTTGCCCTGTGGGTCAAAATTTCTTTTTAACTGAGCCAGTAACTGTGCTTTATCTATTTGTGGTAAATCAACCGGTTTAGTTTTGTAGTAGTTATCCGGGTCTTGTAGTTGTATGGGTTTATTTGTACACATACATTCCAATACAGAATAAATTAAATCAGCCATTTCACCATAGGGGTCGCACAAATCTTTAATAAGTGCATCTATTATTCTGTAATCAGCAAGATAATGGGGGTTATTCATAATTGTATTTTTGAGTACTTCAATTCTTCCTGAACCTGTTGTGGTCAAAGCATCAATCAGAGGTTTCATTTCACTGTAACGCACTTGTATAATTTCACCTAGGTTTACTGATGTTGAAAACTCTGTAAGTTCTCCCTCAATATTCGACGCAGCCTGAGTATACAAAACAGCGTCAATAAGTCCAAGCAAATTCATAAGTAAAATTCCCTGTTTATCCTTTGCAGCAGACATCAAATTATCCAAATCTGTATATATTTTTTTAAACACAGGGTTTTTCTCGGCAAGTGGAGCAAAGCTTTGCATTGATTTTTTAAGACGAAAATCCTCGTTTAACAGTTGTGTTCCTGCAATAGAAATATACACAAGTCGTTCTTTTAATTCCATCAATGGATTCATATTGTTTTTACCTCCTTTTAATATTGCAGACGAATAATGTTTTTCTTAGTAATCAGACTGTATGGCTGAATACACATACTTGCATCTTTATTATCATAAAACATTAATCCGAACAGTACCTGATTATTGTTATACTCCGATTTTGGCAAAAACTCCAATTTATGTACAGACATATGACTGATGTCATCATCATTCATATTGCGAAGAGCAATTTTTTCCCCGTTTTTGTCTTGTAATACTATTTCATCGCCTACTTTGCCCAGTTTATCAAAAGCAATCATAACAGCTAAATATTTTTCTGACATAGTATTTTTTATTTCGTTTTTAACCAGTTTTACTATAGGTGATAGCTCTTTTTGAGCAAAATCAAATATTTTTTCAAATGTGGTGCTGTCTGGATTTTCCATAGTGTATGAGTCCCAACGAATACGCTGATTTCCTGTTCCGGGATAGTAATAAAGTTTAGGTGTAATAATTTTGTCAAAACAAGTATCCTCTGCTTTGACATATTTAAGTGCTTTAAGGGGACGATAATTTAATGTCTGATGTATCTCTCCGCTTCCCATATCTATCCAATATGCCCTGTCTATATATTCTTTTTTTGCTTCATCAAGATAAACATCAAAAGAAAGCTGTACAAGTTCAATATTTTCTTTTACAGAACCTATTTTTTCAAGTTCATCAAGTTTCCATATTCCGCCTAAACTTTCATATAAGAAATTATCTTCTGCATCATATTCTTTTTTATCCAGTTTATCCTGTAAAAATACTCGTGATTTTTGCAGCAAAGCATTTAGATAAATTACAATCCTAATAGC
>JAHHUA010000198.1 GCA_020024235.1 Oscillospiraceae bacterium | reverse complement strand
AGCAAATTCTCACATCATCAGACTAAATTTTTGACGGTATGTGAATCATACCTTAAACCATTGTGGTATTGGGGCAGTCCTACTCTGCCCCATTGGTAGTTTGCTTTTGCTCCAGCGTTTTATCAATGAAGGTGTACTCACCTAAATTTTCAATTGAAAAGCGGGTTCTCCATTTGTTGGCAGCAAACCAATCCGGCAGGACACGATCAAAGAGGAAGTTTTTCATCTCCGTATTCTCAGGGTCAGATGTGTAATAGGTCAGCGTTTTTTCGTCTGCATTATAACAATACCCATACGATTCATGACCAGCACGACCGCCTTTATCATCTTCCGAAAATATCTTATATACAATATACATGGTCGGTTCAGGTACGGAGAACGTGAATCCTATATAATGGTTATCCTCCAAGTACTCTTTGTGGTAGGTTTCGAATAAGGTATTAAAAAGCTCGATATTGGCAGTATCATCAACAAACCATGGGAACAAACGAGGGGTCTTGATCTGCGGCATATCGCTGAACAGCGTTCTGAAATATCCCAAACTAGCAACTTCCCCAGCGAGTCCTGTACCATCGTGCACTCGGCTGTAATACATCTGCTCAAAAACATTATCTTCCCAAAAACGAATGCGGTGACTGTAATAACCCAAAAACACCAGAATGACCGCTAGAGTCGCCAATACCAGCTTTGACCGTTTAGAAAGCTTTTTCATAAATATCTCTCCATTTCATATAAGCCATTTTTCAGGCTTTTAATAAAGTTATTCTCATTAATTGTGTTTTTTGCATCTCCATTATTGAAATTCTGGGTAAACTTACATTTTTATAGCTTCCATAAATACCCTCGTTTTGCTCCCTTTGAAGGCAATGAATATTAAGAAAGCTTTCGCCAGCCTTACAGTTTTTTTGCAGGGGACTCAGAAAGGGCATAGCATTTGTTATTTCTATCATACAAGTAGACAAATGTTGCTAACAAAACTCGCCTTGTATCATTTAATAGTCAAGTTATCTTCTTCCAATTAGGAATACCTTTAGCTGTCAAAATAGAGAATATCCTCTTGGCTTGGCTCATCTAAATATTGTTTAACAATATTATCAAAATTTAACACCTGTTTGCCTCCCTAATTCCGATTTACATATTTCAGTGTGTTACTATGGCTTAGTATTTTGAGAACTCAACAGTTATCTTATGGGCGGTGATATGTTCTTCTGTATCATACAAATCATTATGGGACAATGAACAAAACTGTGCCCTCAAGCCTTTACATTACACTTTAGGGATACCCAGTTGCTGGAGCCATTCCACCATCTTTTTTGTTTTAAAGCCTGAAAATTTGAAGGTTTTTTCATTTTTATCGCAGAGTGTAATATACATAGTAACAAAAAAATGTTTTGATGTCCAAAATTTGGTGATCTCCGACAATGGGATCTCCACCAATGTAGAATTAGATAGGAGTGAATTAAATATGACTCTCTGATTGGTAACATAGATATATCCATCACAGGTGATAGAACTGTACAACCCCCATCGTTCCCAATACACTGCCATTCCGCTGCCGATTATTTCCTCACCTACATTAAGCTGCAAATTTGCCATAGTACATCTCCTTTCTTTCTAACCCTTAACTACTGGGGCATATTATAAAGTCTAATTCATTTCTACCATATATTAACACCTAAAAGCAAGATGTATCATACGATTATACATATTAAATATATATTTTATAAATACAAGAATCAATAAAAGATGTAGTTTCAATTTGAATAAGCATATCTTCCTTCATTTCGTTTAATGTACAGCTTTTTCTTGGGAAAAAATTATCATATCCTTCAGCCACAAAAATTTCTAAACAGGACATAGTGGAAACTTCCATCAATTTATGTAAGCAATCAAATAAAATACTTAAATTATTTCGGCAGCATTGGCAGAAATATTCTCTTGTTCTGTCCTGAAATAACTCTTCGTCTGTATATTTATCATACGGGAAAAGTAAGTCGCTGCTATTATATTTTTGAGCAAAGGAAGTTATCGCAAATTTTACATTTCCGCAAGAGTTTTGCTCAGAACACATTTTAGAGATATCTTGGTAAAATGTTATTTCCTCATCAAACCAAAAATATACGCCTCTCTTTTCTCCATATAACTTTATATTTGAGATAAAACTTTTATTTTGACTTGCATCAAAGCTTCCAAACAGAAAATAACTCATAT
>JAHHUA010000197.1 GCA_020024235.1 Oscillospiraceae bacterium | reverse complement strand
TTACAGTTTTGTGCATTATTACAATGATTTTTCTTCTAATTTTTATAGAAATTTTTTTTATTTTTTGATAAAATAAAATATAAGTTGTTTTAAAAAGGAGATTTTACTATGAAATACAATTTTGACAAACCTATCAACAGATATAATACAGCTTCTGTTAAATTTGACAAAACCAATGTGCTTTTTCCTGAGTACAAAAAGGATTTTATCCCCCTTTTTGTAGCTGACATGGATTTTCGCACAGCACAGCCAATTATAGATGCTATGCACAAAGTAGCAGATTTTGGTATGTGGGGCTATACTTCAAATAATGCAGAACCTGAATACAACAAAGCAGTTATAAATTGGTTTAAAAATCACCATAACTGTGAGATAAAACCTGAAGAAATCATATTCTCAAATGGTACTATTGAAGCTTTGCGCACAATTATAAACACATTTTCCAACATAGGAGACGGAGTTATCATCTGCCGTCCTATTTACGGGCATTTTAATCAATGTATTGAAGATGAATGTTATCGCAAAGTCGTAGATGCTCACCTTATTCTAAATGAGAAAAAACATACCTGGGAAATGAATTTTGATGAAATCGAAAAGGAATGTGCCAATCCACAAAACAGAATAATGATTATATCAAATCCTCACAATCCTGTAGGCAGAGTTTGGTCAAAAGAAGAACTTTCCAAAATAGCTGAAATTTGCCATAAATATAATGTCCTGCTGGTTTCCGATGAAGTACATTGTGACATAGTCAGAAAAGGTCAAAAGCACAATACTATATATAATTCCACCGATTTAAGAAAAAATATAATTATGCTGACAGCTATTAATAAAACCTTTAATATGGCTGGTTTAAGCTGTTCCAATGTAATAATCAAGGATAAATTTCTCCGTGATAGATTTATATATGCTTTTGGTGAACACAACCCCTCCCCTTTTGCGGTTTATGGTTTAATTTCAGCTTACAATGAGGGTGATGAATGGCTTTCTCAGGCTATTGATTACATTGATGGCAATATAAATTGGCTTATAAGTTTTCTTAAAAATAATATGCCGAAAGTTAAAACTGTTTACCCTGAGGGTACTTACTGTTTATGGCTTGATTTTTCTGACTATGGTCTGTCTGGAGATGAAATTCACGATATAATCTACAACAAAGCCAAAGTTCTGCTCCAAGATGGAATTGTACATGATCCTGTTTACGGTGAACACTGCCAAAGGGTATGTGTTCCCTGTGCAAGATGTGTCCTTAAAGAAGCTTTCGAGAGAATTAAAACTGAATTTGATAAGATAAATTGGAGGCAAAAATGATAAAAGAAATTACTAATGCCACTGAAAAACAAATTATTGCAAGAGATATATTATATAATTTACCTCAGTGGTTTGGCATTCCCGAAAGTACGGAGGAATATATAAACAAAAGTAAAGATATGCCTTTCTTTGTATATTTTGATAATGAAACGGCTATTGGCTTTATTTCTTTAAAAGAAACAAGCCCCTATACCTGTGAAATTTTTGTAACCGGTATACTGCCTGCCTACCATAGAAAAGGAATCGGCACTCGGCTTTGGAAATATTTCTGTAATTATGCCAAAAGTAACGGCTATGAATATGTACAAGTAAAAACTGTAAAAAAAGGCTGTTATGCACAATATGATATCAGCAACAGATTTTACGAAAGTTTGGGATTTAGGGAAATGGAATGTTTCCCTGAGCTTTGGGATAAAAATAATCCTTGCCAAATTTATATTAAAAAAATTTAAAACTAAGGAGTGATGTCAATATGTTTGAAGCTTTATCAAAAATTTTTAGCAGCAAAGAAAAAACAGTCCGTAATTATAAATTGGACAGAGTACATATTTCAAATATTAACAATGGATGTGTCACTGTAAGCATTGATATTTTTCAAGATCGTTATATGTCAGATCCGGATATATGGGATTTATTTCAGATTGATACATTGTGTGAACTTTTGAAAGATTATTATTTAGTGGTATGTCAAAATCTCAAATTTTACAGTTATCCTCCAGACAATCTAATGTTTTTCGGAGAATTCTTTGAAGAAAACAGCAAAGATTTAGTATGGGAAAATGGAACTTTAAGACTAATTGCATTTAACACATCTAATATTTCCTTTCAGGATTTGAAAACCGAAATAATTAACTGTAATAAATACAATGAATATCTCCCTATAAATGATGATTTTCCCGGATATGTAGCTGAACTTCTTCCTATAGGTGATAATTTGGGGTTTAACATTCATGTGAACAACAAAAT
>JAHHUA010000196.1 GCA_020024235.1 Oscillospiraceae bacterium | reverse complement strand
TATATAATTTACCACAAATTTTAAAAATTTCAATGCATTTTCTTGCTTTCTTTTAAAAACAGAAAAGCTAAAAAGGGTCTGTCGCAAAATAGAATTTTATAAAATTAGGTCAAAGAAAAAGTTAGTAAGAACCGCCATTTTGAACGGCTTTCGCTAACTTTTTTAGTGCACAAATTTTCTGCTTTGCTCCGGAAACTACATTCTGCAACAGAAGCTTTTTGTAATATTGCAGAGAGTAATCAAGTTTTGCAAAAATACATTTAAGGATTTATAGTCGGAAACATTACTTTAATAGTTATGTAATCACGATACTCAAAATCCTTCCAGTACTCTATAAATTCTGTATTATCCAAATTGCCGTTTACAGTAATACCGATTAAATCATCGCTGTTATGAATTACATAGCTTATAGTATGCCCGTTATAACCAAACGGAACAGAATTATTTTTATTTACATTGACATAATCAGGGTGCTTTTCTACAAAAGCGTCAATTCTCTCTTCTACCTTGCTGCAAACATATTCCATCTGGGCTAATGAATATTTTGCAGGAACACAGACAATATCCCCGGCTCCGAATTTTTCATAATCTTTTAACGCTGCTCTTACCTTGTTTTCATCAACACATCTGACAATTAAATATTTTTTATTGCCAAATGTCTCACTGTAATATCCATTGTAAATATTTTTGTCAGTAAGATTATTTTCCACATATTCTTTTGCCTTCATAACATTTGCTAAAGGATTATCTGAAACTGCATTAACAGTTGCAAATGATCCCACAGCTAATATCAAAGCCAAAATCAGGCAAACCAATATATTACCTTTTTTCATAACACACCTCCTATGATTTATTATCAATTAAGATACAGAAGCTCAACCCATACGCTCTTTCTTTGGTCATACTCAGAACACCACTGAATAAATGGAGCAGTATCGCAGGCAGCATTTATTAAAACCTTTACTCCATTAGCATCTATATAGGTTGTTGTGTATTCTTCTATTCCAAATTCTTTGACCTTATCATCTACTGTTTTCTTTATGGGATCATAATTTGCAGCTGTATAGTAGCTTTGCAAAAAAACAGGTGTAGATTTATCGTTTCCTTTATAATTGGAAATTGCAGATTTTATGTACTGTTCCTGTTCAATAGGGCACTCAATAAAGAGAACATCTCCCTCCTGCTTTAAAATAGCATATGAAGCTTTGCTAAGCACATTTTTTAAATATTGCTTTAATGTATCATTCTCTCCTGAGTAAGCAGCTTTCTGTGGATTTTTATTATTTATTGCCGCCCCTTGACTGCCTGTACCTGACTTGTCATTTTCTTTTAGAGTGGATGAATCAATCAGCTTGTTATTTTGTTTATCCGTAAAAAAGACTTTTGAATTATTTGCATAGCCGGAATACCACTTAAATAATTCCTCTGCATTTTCGGATGTATTCAGCAAAATTTCAATTCCTTTATCTGTAATTTTTATAATATCAATTTTATCGCTGTTATTTAAGATTACATCTGTACCGGAAATTTCTTCTATTATTGTATCTAATTCTGCAAAAGAATAGCTGGCATCAAGGTACTTTATTTCAGGAATTTTTGCATCCATATTATTGATAAAATCTTTAACCGCAGCCTTGTCTGTACAATAAATAATTATATTGTTATTGTCAGCCATCTCAATATTTGAATAATCGTTTTTAGACAAATTATCGTATAGATAGCTCACAAACTCTGCACCGGAATATTCCTTCATTGAACTGCTGATTTCCCCACCAGACAAAGATTCATTATTTTCCTGTACCTTTTCGGAACATCCAAACAAAGCTATGGAAAGTGCTAATGCTAATAAGCATAGTTTACTTCCTGTTTTCATTTAATCACCTATGTTCTGTTGTTTACTAAAAAATTCATACTTTCTTCTGCAATGTAACTGTACCATCAATTGATTGTACTGTGGCTTTTCCTCTTACCTCAGCTGCAATGTTAATAAAGCCATCTTTGTTTCCAACCTCTATTTCTGCACGTGTAGTATTGACCCAAAAAGGCGTTATATCCTCTTTGCCCCTAGAACCGGCACCCACAGCAAATGATTGTACAGACAACAGAATAATAAATACCGCACAAATGGTTTACTGTAACACTTTTTTTACTTTCATAAAACAATCCCCCCTTTTATTGTTTTCAAGCCTGCAACGAAAACAGAACAAGCTTTGTGACACATCCGGATAATTTTAACAAAGTAAACAAATTCACAAAAAATGTCCGGCCTTTTGAAAATCATGATAAAAAATCCTC
>JAHHUA010000195.1 GCA_020024235.1 Oscillospiraceae bacterium | reverse complement strand
GATTTAGTACAAATCCTCTCCGAATTAGAATCAAGATATAAAATCAAGTATGTTGAAACCGTACATCAAGGAAGAACTACCCGTACTCAGAATGTATTTTATTCGGCAAAAGCACTTGAAAATACGGATGGACGGCCTGTGGGTATCCGTCAAATTTGGGTATATGATGAAGTCAGTCGTATGTTTTTCTGCCTGTCCATAGATGATTTTTACGACAGCAAGAAAAAAATAATCAATATAAGCAGTGCTATTGAAGCAAATAATCCCTTTGGAGATCAACTTTACTTTGAATTTGAATCAGCAATAAAAGAAAACTTTTATACGTTAAATGAAAAACACTATGGTCCATTTTATTTAAGTCCATCCATATATAGCAGTCGGCAGAATATGGTTCTTAATTTAAATGATCCTCGATTTCGCATCGTTGATGATGACAAAATTGTTCCTGTTTGGAGAAAGGAATGGGAGCAAATTCAAAATTGATGATCCTAAAAATGAGCTATAGCACCCATGTCTTGTATTGAGATTAGCATTGCCAGTGTTTACACGCCATTTTATCTCGTATTATGGGGGTTGTGATACTGGAGAAGAAACAGCTATATTGCAAGTGTATCAGGTTGGTTGTAGATAATAAAAGAGGGCGGTAGCACTTTGGGCTATCGTCCTCTTGGCTTACTATCAGCAAAACCGGGCGGGGCTGTCAACAGTGGGCGAAGCCCATTTACTTGTCGTTGACTGGATCGGCTGGGTTTGCTATTTCTTGACAGAGATGTTTAGCTTTTTGTATTTATACGGTTATATTTATGGATTCTGTTATTGTGCCACCATCATTACTGCTTCCTTGGCTTGCTTTTGCAGCACTTCTCCACGCTGCATATATATTCCCAAAAGTTCAGATTCACGGGCATTTTCTTCTTTTGTTCCATAAAAAGTCCAACCACCGTTTGAATACGAAGCTACCATTTCACCATTACCATCATAAAATTCGGCGTAAGACAAATCCTTAGTTTCTTTTTGATATTTCACTTCACCAAACATAAGTGATATGATATCGAGTGTTTTAGGGCGAGGAATATTGTTTTTGAATACTGCTGTTAAGCCCTCTGTAATAATACCTTTCCTGCCCGGGGAGGCAACGGAAACATAGCTTTTGACTAACTTTTTAAACCCTGCTGAATCCGATTGAAATTTTCCCTCTGCTTGGTCTTTTCTTGCTTGTTCAATAATAGCCTCCTTGTATTTATCCTCGCTCATAGCAGGAGGCTGTTTAGTGTTGAAATGAAAATCGCTATAATCGGGAAGTTGTACGTTTCCAATTTTTCCTGTACCCGAAAACAGACTACTTTGTGCAAAAGTGTTATAATTTTCTATTCGCATTTTGCGTATCATCCTTGCCGTTATATCTGGTAATTTTCTGCTGTGGTTTTATTGCTACTCGTCAAAGTTAAATAGTTGGTTAACATTGCACCGGAATAACTGCTGAGAGAACCGGTATTTACTTCTAATTTAGTGATAACAGCGTTTGTAGGCAAACCCGAAACATTAAATGATACTGCACTTGAATTTCCTGTTTGACCAGTATTGAGTACAATGCTCATTTTACCCGACGAGGTTACTTTTTTGTTGCCAGTAGCTGCAAATGCTGTTGTTGTAGTTGCAAATACCAAGGTCATCATCAAAACAAAACTGAGTAATACACTTATCTTTTTTCTTGATTTCATAATGCTTCCAATTTCTAAAAAACGTCAACCTTTGATTATAAATATATTCCAGTCCATTTTTCAAAAATCAAGAACCAGAATAAACACAACAATAAATCTTCACCTCCTCTTTTTTTTACAATAAACATTTTATCCATATAATTACTATCGGCACTTTTGGAAAAAATATAATTTTCCTTAGCAAATTTCATTGTTACAAAAGCATAAATTTTACTTCTGTTTTAAGAAGTAAATGTTTTATTTGTTCTATTATATTTATCGCACAATTTTGGTAAAATTAAATACCCTGATAAAAATATAACTTGGAATAGCAGGCTTACTGTCTATCAAATTCTTGTGTGTTACTTTATGACACATGAGCATTGCTTCAGGGTACTGTTTTTCTCCCTAAGTTCAACTTTGCTTGCCTGATCCCGGGACCCATCCAAGGTCACCGATTTTGTACCGTTTAACAGGAAAACATCAGAATGTAATTTAGGGGGAACATCGTGGGATATTATTTGAGGGAAAAGAACTGACTTTGTGGAGTGTTATTTGTTCTTACCATTGAACGGAGCAATGAACAGTACAATCATCACCATTCCATAAATTCCATAAAGGG
>JAHHUA010000194.1 GCA_020024235.1 Oscillospiraceae bacterium | reverse complement strand
CAAAAAATGAGTATGATGGACTTATGAAAATGGAAGACAGTCAAGATGTTGTTGACGAAGTTTTGGGAAAATCAATACATGATTTTGATATTCAGGACGTAACTGGTTTTGACCAACTTATGGTGTTCAAAGACACAACACAAGATGACAAAACAACAATGTGTTTTGCCAAAAAAGTTGATGGTAATGAGCAAAACCATACAACACCACCAATTGTAGATAGCAGTTCTGATTTACAATCAGATATATCGCAAGAAAATCAAGATGATAGTAATAATACATCTTCTGAAGATAAAGATAATTCATCAGAAGATGATAGTTCTTCAAAAGATAATAGTTCTTCAAAAGGAGATAACTCATCAAAAGGAGAAAGTTCTTCAAAAGATAAAGAAGATATTTCATCTTCAAAACCAGAAGAAAAACCAAAACCAACAGCAAAACCAACTCCGCAACCTAAGCCAACTCCAAAACCAACGCCATCCCCAACTCCAAATACAGCCGATATGATAACTGTAACTATGAATGGACAAGTTGTAACTGATACAGTTGAAAATATATTGGCAAAAGTTGTTTCAAAAGAAATGACAGGTTCGTGGAATCCGGAAGCATTAAAGGCACAAGCTATTGCTACACATACATATATAAAATATCAAAATTCATTAGGCAACTCTGCACCGTCAGTTTCGGGGCGTTCAACACCATACCCTAGTGTTGTTAGAGCTGTTAATGAAGTTAAAGACCTTATTATGACAATAGGTGGAGCACCGGTATATGCACCATATTTTGCTTCTTCAGCAGGAAGAACAAATGCGTCTTCTGAAGTTTGGGGAGGTCATTATAGTCACCTTGTGTCTGTTGAAAGTAAATATGATTATCAAGCAAGTGGCTATCAAGGGACTGTTAGATATTCAAAAGAAGATATGGAAAAAGCTTTGAGAGATGTTGGAATAGAACCAGTTGGAGAGCCAGAAACATGGTTTCAGATATTAGACAGAACAAGTGGAAATTATGTTGGTAATATGTCTATATGTGGACAAACTACCTATTATAATAGAAATCAAAATAAAGTTACTAATATAACTGGCAGAAATTTGAGAGAAGATATTCTTAAAATAAATGGAACAATGGTTATGCGTTCTCACTGTTTTGATGTAACATACGATGGCGCAACATTTATATTCACAACATACGGTTATGGTCATGGTGTGGGTATGAGCCAGTGGGGTGCTCAACTTTATGCACAAAATGAAGGTTGGTCATACAGCCAAATTCTAACACACTACTATACAGGTGTAACAATTCAAAGTATATAGGCTAGAATTATAAAATTAAAAGCACAGAAATATTTAAGCTATCTTCTGTGCTTTTGTTTTATAAAGTAAAATATACATTGTGTTGACACATTTTGGCGTTTTAATGTATTATAAGGATTATAATAATTTACATAAGGATAAAATATGAAATACATTTCTCCAAAAACAGAAAAAAAGAAACAATTACAAAAAAAACAGACTATTATTTGTGGATGCATTTTTTTGGCTATTTTTGTTAGTTTTGCTTTAGTATTTATTATAAAAAATTTAGATAAATCATCACAGCATCAAACTGCCGACAATAGTAGTAAAACACAAAATAGTAGTGAAGTTAATACAGAAAATGATATTATTATAAATAGCAATAATACAGAAAGCGTATCAAGTTCAAATGAAGGTTCTTCACAAAAACAAGATAAACCAGTGAATATAAAACCTAAAAAATCTTTATGGGAAAAAATAACTTCAATTTTTTCTAAAAATAATGAGGTAAAATTTGTATATCCGGCAATGAGTTTTGGCGTGACAATTCCACAGCCGGCAAATAAAATTATAAGTCTTTCTCCACTTGCCACAGAAGCAATTTTGTCGTCAACAAGCCAAAATGCTTTGATTGGTGTAAGTGAGTATTGTGATAAACATGGAAGAAATGAACTACAATCAGTGGGTACACCACTTATTCCAAAAGTTGACGCTATAATTGAACTTTCACCAGATTACCTTATAATTCAAAATCCTATAAGTGAAACAGATAGAATTGCGATAGAACAAAGTGGAATAAAAATTCTTACAGTTAAAGTGCCAAAAAATCTTGAAGAATTTAAAGAAATGTATCGCAGTATTTCGGCTTTGACTTGTGGTGCAGAGCAAGCTACATTATTAAGTGAAAGAGTAACTCTTGATATACAAGAAAAAATAAATTTATATTCAACGGCATTGCAGAATGTTGAAAAAAAATCAGCAGTTATGATTTTCAATACTTATGGAATGATTGCAACAAGTGACACAATAG
>JAHHUA010000193.1 GCA_020024235.1 Oscillospiraceae bacterium | reverse complement strand
TAGTAAATGCATTGTTTTTATCCAATTTTTCTATGTAAAATGAATTTGAAGAACTTGCTATGGAAAGAGCCTCTGATGGAATAATTTTCATAACAATATTTTCAATATCATATTGATTACTGGTGTTTAGACAGCTTACGGAAAGTGTTACTGTATCTCCTGCTGTAACTGATTTATTTCCGTAATCATACTGAGAAATTATTATATGAGGAACCAATGGGTTTTTGCCGTCATCTCCTGCACCTTCTCCTTCTTTTAAGGGGATTGCCACTGTTTCACTGGAAGTACCTTCCACTCTGGTTCCGTTGTTTGACATATACTGATATTTAAAATCAAATTTTACGGTATGTGCCTGGGGCTGAATATTGTTTTTTACTTTTAAATCAACTTTATATTTAAAAGTGCCACCTTGTCTTACTACATCTTTTCTGAAAAGATTGGAGGAATTTTCCAAATAAAAATCCGTACCTGTGTCCAAAGTCATTATGATATTTTCCAAGTCAAATTCATTGGAGCTGTTTTCAAAGACCACTTCCAATGTAACATTGTCCCCACCTTCGGCTTGTTTTCCGTTAAGACCAGTTACATTGTATGTTTTTACATAAATTCCGGGGGTGAGAGGAGCGGGGTCTTTTTCTTCGGTGTCATCGCCGCTGGGTGCTTTATATTCGTTAAATCTGTACTCATCAAAAGTAACTGTAAATTCGTGAAGCTTCACTGTTCCTGTTGTTGTTTCATACCACATTTTCACGCTGGTTGAGTTTCCTTTACCTGTGTACATAACATTTTCCAAATAAATAACATAGTTTAATACATTAGCTGACTGTTCGTTCTGATCAATCTTCTGTTCCCCTGGGTACACATTTACTATAGAATTATTAGCATCATAATCATCATTCTCAACAAACTTAAATGAACCGCCACTTATAGCTGCAGACGGATTTACGCCTCCATTATCATCTACAGTACCATTAATATCTTTTCCTACTATTTTTACATAAATTTCAATATCATATCTGCCACCGTAATTTACTGTTCTTACATCTCTGCCGTTACTCTTAATTTTTCTTGTTGTAACTATGGCGTCATATGGTTTTTCCTGTTCGTTTGGTGTGCTTGAATTTCCTGAATCTTCTGAACTTTGTGAATTTTCTGAACTTTGTGAATTTTCTGAACTTTGTGAATTTTCTGAACTTTGAGAATCTCCGGAACTCTGAGAATTTTCATTTTTTGTTGTATCCGTCGCATAAGACGGTATCAGCAGTGAGCTTGCCAGCACCCCTGCCACCATCAAAACCGCCAGCAGAAGGCATAATACTTTTTTTATTTTATCCAGTTTTGTTCTGTTCATTGCTTGTTACCTCTTTCTTCCTCATTCTCGTTTTGCAAATCGGAGGAATTTAAACTTTCTCCGTTTATTTCCGCTTTGTTTTTATTTGTTAATTCATCGCTTATGCTTTCCGCCAGTTCGTAAACCATGCGGGCGCTGTTTTTGGTGTTTTTCTCTATATTTTCTTCGTTTTCTTCAAGTTCAGGGCTTTCCAGCCTGTTTTCCATGGCCTTTTCCCTGTCTATTATTGAAACATTGGGCACATCGCTGATAATATTTCCGTCTATCAGTGTAACTATTCTGTCTGCATAATCTGCCAGTTCCTTATCATGAGTTACCAGTACAAAAGTTTGGTTATTTTCTCGGGACATACGCACCATAAGTTCCATAACCTCAATAGTGGTTTTTGTGTCCAGGTTTCCTGTAGGTTCATCGGCAAAAACTATTTTTGGCTTAGCCACAAAAGCTCTTGCTATACCAACTCTTTGCTGCTGACCGCCTGACATTTGGGTGGGTTTATGGGTAAGACGGCTGCCCAGTCCCACTTGTTTTAACATAAATGCAGCTAATTTTTCGCGTTTTTTCTTTGACATACCCTTAAACATTAAAGGCATACTGACATTTTCTACAGCTGTCAGAGCAGTAAGCAGATTATAGGACTGAAATATAAAACCTATATTTCGCTGTCTGAAGCCTGCCAGGCGATTTTCGCTGAATTTGGATATATTGCTTTTACCGATATACACCGCACCCGAGGTGGGTTTTTCCAGTCCTGCCAACTGATTGAGCAAAGTGGATTTACCCGAACCCGATGTACCCAAAATACAGCAGACTTCACCTTTTCTTATTTCCAGGTTTATATTATTTAAGGCAACAACGCTTTCTTTGCCTATTTTATAAACCTTTCTGAGATTTTTTACTGTGATTAAATTTTCTGAATTTTCCGACAAAAAAATTTCTCCTTTCGGATAATTTTATATTCCCTATATGAGTGCATATATATCATAAT
>JAHHUA010000192.1 GCA_020024235.1 Oscillospiraceae bacterium | reverse complement strand
GCCAAAAAAAGAGTGCTGTCCATATGGACAGCACTCTTTGGGTTCATAAACTGAATTTTAGCAGCATCCGCAGCCATTGTTGCAGCCGCAGCCATTGTTGCAGCCACAGCCATTGTTGCAGCCACAGCCATTGTTGCAGCCACAGCCACATCCTAAGGCACCGTAGCCTCCCCAGCCACCGCCACAGCAAAGAAGCAATACGATGATAATAAGTATCCAGTAAGAACCTCCGCCATAACAATTGTAACCCATATATAAGCCTCCTTAAATTATTTTCATCATATACTATGCAGATATATGATAATTGTTACAGAAGGAATTTTTTAAATTCTTTTGCTGTAGCAATATTACATTATATGGAATAGATAAAAAAGTGTGCATAATGTTTTTAAGTATTTTTCATAGGTAAAACCGCATAAAATTTATGAGAAATATTAAAGTATATTACAAAAATTAAATTTTAAAACACTTTAATGTTGAAAAAAATAAAAAATAATATATAATATTTAATTAGATATTAAGTGTTTATTATATTATACTTAAAAATATTTTTAGCTAAACAGCTTTTTAAGGAGGATTTATTTATGGAAAGAATAAGAAAATTATCCGATGAATTGGTGGCAATGCAGCAGCAGGCTTCCAGACTTTCATGGACACAATACACAACAGGTTATGATTTTGGAATTGCTGAAATTTACAATAAAATTATAGAAAAACTTAAAAATAAAGATGATTTTGAATACATTAAAAAAATGTATGAAAGAGATGATCTCTCTTTTGATGATAAAAGACGCTGTGAAATAATGTTTAAAATGTATGAACCATCTCATCTTTCTCCGGAAGTAAATGAAATGGACGAAAAAATGCACGCTCTTACCACAAAGCTTTCTCAGGTTCTCAATACATTTAGAAATAAAATTGGCGGTGTGGAAGTTTCCTCCGTTGACATTAATGATATTTTGAGAAATGACCCTGATGAAGGCAAGAGAAAAGAGGCTTTTCTTGCCAGAACTCAAATTAACAAAGCCTTGGTTGAGGCAGGATTTATTGAACTCATTAAAATGAGAAAGGAATATGCCAAACTAAGAGGCTATAACAACTATGTTGAAATGAAACTTGACAGTGAAGGTCTTAACATAGATATGTTTAAGACATGGAAAGATGAACTTCATGAAATACTCCCTGAAATGAAAGCTAAAGAAGCCGAAGTTGCCAAGAAATATTTGAATAAAGATGAACTTAAACCATGGGACACTGCTTATTTGGTTTCAAAAATGGCTCCTTCTCTCAATAAGACAGTGGATATGACAGATTTCTTCAATGTTTTGAGAACATTCTTCCTTAAATTTGGTATAGATATTTCCGAATGTAATATTACATATGATATTTTCCCAAGAGCAAATAAATCTCAATGGGGTTATAATTTCCCCATTGCTACCAGAAAAGACACGAGAATTCTTGCCAATGTAAAAAATAATTACAGTGAATACAGAACACTTCTTCATGAAACAGGCCATGGTATTCACTCCTATTGGCAGGACCCTGAAGATGAAATTCTTAACAGTGGTATAAGCGGCATTATTACAGAAGGTCTTGCTAACCTTTTTGGCAGTTTCCTCTATGATGATTTGTTTATGAATGAATTTTTCGGTGATGACAAGCAGGTAAGAGAGGAGCTGAGGGTTTACCAGGATTATGCTAAGGTAAATTCCCTCACAGCAATAGTTGATATTATGTTTGACCAAAGACTTTACACCACAGAAATTAACACTTTGGAAGACATTAACAAACTTGCATTTGATACTTATAAAGAATTTTTGGATGAAGAGCCTTATGCAGATGAATTCCCATGGGGCTTCAGAATTCACCATACAACTCACCCCATTTATCTCCACAACTATTTTATGGGTGATGTTACCTGTGAAATGTTGAAGAACAAGTTTAAGGAAAAATATAACTGCAAGAGTGTAGGAGAAAAACCAAAGGAATTTGTAGAATTTATCAAGAAGGAAATAGTTGAGCCTTCCGGACTTTACAAATATCCTGAACTCTTTAAGAGAATCAGTGGTGAAGATTTCTCCCTCAAGTATATGAAATAGCTTTAAATACATATAGTCAATCATTATAGGATTTAAAAATATTGTTACATAGCTACAATAATAAATAAAACTGGAATGATATAAAAACAAATAACCCCGTATACTTTATAAAATGTTTAAATGACATCTATAAAGTATATGGGGTTATTTATGTACAGGGATTTCTCACATATGCCTAAAAATAAATAATAAATAGTCAATAAATGCAGTATGATGTAATTTTTAAAATTATGTGTTATAAAACAATATTTTTTGAGTACAAACGTTAGTTTTTTTACAAGAGTTACATTGCTGAGTA
>JAHHUA010000191.1 GCA_020024235.1 Oscillospiraceae bacterium | reverse complement strand
AAACTGTAACTTGAATATACATATAACACTAATCTTTGTAACGATTTATTCACAATTTAAACCTAAAATATTATTTGATTTTTAAAGTTTTTTATTATAAAATAAGTATGTTGCAATAAACGGCGAAAAATTTTCCACTTTATTAATATAATAAGGAGAATGAGAGGTAATATATGATGTATATGATTTTAGGAGGAGCAATTATGGGAGGCCCTATGGGTGGTGCAGATATGGGAATGGATACAGGAATGGAAACATTAGGCTTTTTGAGCACACTTCCACCATGGCTTGCTACTATTGTAATGCTTTTGGGTGTAGTTCTTATAGGTTGGATTGCAGGTAAAATAATCGGAAGAATTATAGCAGGTATTATCTACCCTGACCCTGACAAGGAAACCCTGTTTGATCTTAAAAAACGACTGATTATAGCCGTAGCTGTGGTTTGTACGGTTTTTATTTCGGGAATATGTGTGTACATAGCTCAAAAACCCGCTAAAGAACCTGATATAGCAGATGTAGGAAATATGGGTGTTGGTGTAGATATGGATATGTTAAACAACGAAATGAAAGACAATCCTGCTATTGGAGAAACCGAAGCGGAACAAAACTCTCAAACTGACACAGCCGCAGAAAGCAGCGACACTGATACTGACAGCAGCCAGTCTTCCTTAGAAGAAAGTGAATCTTCATCATCTTCCGAAACTGAAAGCAGTACATCAGAAAGTGACTCTTCCGAAAGCAGTTCCTCTGAAAGCCAAAACGGAAGCTCATCAGATGCGGCAAATGAGAGCGGAGAAAATACATCAGGCACAGAAAGTTCCGAAAATTCAAGTTCCTCCCAATCCTCCGAAAGTTCATCATCTGAAGGTAAGTAAAATAAAAGGCAGTAATTTTGTTTTACTCCGTAAGGAAGTATTTTGAAAAGGTCTTAAAGACCTGTACCTGAAAATTGTACGGTTTTATCTTAGCAGGAGTAAAAACAGTATACCCGCTAAACTGATACTAATAAATTTATTAGAGGTGATTTAAAATGAGAGCACCCTTTCAAATACTTGTTATTCCATATAAGATAATTGATAAATCACCATTATTCTGTATTTTTCATCGTGCTGATTATAATCAATGGCAATTTATCGCAGGTGGGGGAGAGGATGACGAAACACCTATAGAAGCCGCAAAGCGAGAAACTGTTGAAGAAATCGGCGTAAAATCAAAAAAATGGGTAGAACTAAAAAGTCTATCTTACATTCCTGCTACAGTTATTCACGCAAAGCATCGTCAATATTGGGATAAAGACACCTATGTAATTCCTGAGTATACATTTGCTTTTGAGTGTACAGGAGATATAAAATTATCTCATGAGCACACTGAATATATCTGGACAACTTATGAAGAAGCAACAAAAAAGCTGGAATGGGACTCAAATCGTACTGCCCTGTATGAACTTAATTGCAGAATTATGGAAAACAAAAAATGCAATAATGCATGATTCCTTTAGTAAAAAATCGAGGATGGCTCTTACTTGAACCTTCCTCGGTTTTTTTATTACAATATTTGATTATAAGGTTTTTGTCTTTCCTATATAGCTTTCTTATCCGAAATTAATTATTTTGGATACTGATTAATTTTTTTATTTAAGCGGGTTGAACTTCTGGGTTTTGCTGAGTTTCTTCTTCAGTATCCTCATCATTATTTTCATTGGTATTTTCATCATTTTCCTCAGAATATTCCAAATCAGAGTTATTTTCTTCTGTTTCATCTTCTGAAATCTGTTCAAAAGGATTGGACATATCATGATTATTTACAATTTGAAGGTTTTCCAATTTATCATCAAGTGCCGAAAAATATGGATAGCCATCTATTTCAGATTCATCTATAATGTTGAATACCGTGCTTTTCACTTCTGTCAAAGAATTTTCCTGAGATGAAATTTTATCCAATTTGGTGTAAAGATGATAAAGATCCCGTTTTTTTACATTGGTAAAATTGCTGTAAACTCTGTGAACAAAGTTAGCCCCTATATTTGCCACTATGATTGAAATAACCAGCAAAGGTACAATTACAACAGGAATATGTATAAGCCTTACACCTGAAAAAAAGTACCTGTACATTTCAAAAAGGGAAATAAATTGATTTGAAAAAATCCTCGCGACAAATACAAGATAAAGAATTATTTCTCCCACAGGTACAAGGATAAAAAACCGTTTTTTGTTAGTTAAAATTGCAGGCAGAATCAACAGACCTGTAAATATAAAAGGAAAAATAAGAAGAAGTATAAAATAATTTAAATGATGCATTGAATCAACTCCTAAAATATCTTGATTACTTTGTTGGGTTTGTGGTATAATCAAAAAAGTATGGATTTTATATCCCCATACATTCATCATAAATTCCAGTAT
>JAHHUA010000190.1 GCA_020024235.1 Oscillospiraceae bacterium | reverse complement strand
TGTCTGTGTAGGCTACACAAAGGATATTGATTAAAAAGAAAGGATGGTTTTATGGTACTAAGTTTAAATTTGTATCAAACTGTAGCTGTTGCAGTATTGGTTTACTATTTAGGTGATATTCTTAAAAAGAAAATCAGCTTTTTCCAAAAATACTGTATACCTGCTCCGGTAATCGGAGGAATTATTTTTGCTCTTCTTGCATTGGTACTTAATATCACAGGATTTTTGACATTTGAAATGGACGAAACCATGAAAAATGTTTTCCAAACTCTGTTTTTTACTAGTGTTGGCTATACTGCCAGTCTTAAACTGCTTAAAAAAGGCGGTTTACAGGTGTTAATTTTTGTAGGCGTTGCCACTCTTATAGTTATCGGTCAAAATCTATTAGGTGTTGGCACAGCTTTACTGTTTGGATTAGAGCCTCTTATGGGATTATGTGTAGGTTCTATATCTATGGTAGGAGGTCATGGCACTTCTGCTTCATTCGGTCCATTACTGGAAAATCTAGGGGTAACAGGAGCTTATACTGTATCCATTGCCGCAGCTACTTTTGGATTGGTTATGGGTGGACTTATCGGAGGTCCTATTGCTAAAACACTTATTTCAAAAAAGAATCTTTCTTCCGATGTCCGTGAAGATATTAACCATATTGACAGCTTTACAGAAGAAAATATGCACAAACATCCCAATACCCCCGAATATCTGAAAGCTTTTTCAATGCTGTTTTTAGCTGCGGGATTAGGTACTATTATTTCTGCTCTCATTGAAAAAACAGGTCTTACATTCCCCTCTTATATAGGTGCAATGCTTGCTGCCGCATTAATGAGGAATTTATCCGATGTAACAAAGAAATTCAGTGTTATGGAAGATGTTGTTTCCACTTTGGGTAATATCTCTCTTACATTGTTCCTGTCTTTGGCTTTGATGAGTTTACGTCTTTGGGAACTGGCATCTCTTGCTATTCCAATGATAGTAATGCTTACAATTCAAACAATATTTATGGGATTGTTTGCATATTTTATAACATTTAATTTTATGGGTAAAGACTATGAAGCTGCTGTTATGAGTTCTGCCAGCTGTGGATTCGGTATGGGTGCCGTACCAAATGCCATAGCAAATATGCAGACAATTACAGATATATATGGTTCTGCTCCCAAAGCCTTTTTCATTGTTCCCTTGGTAGGAAGTCTTTTTATTGATTTTATAAATGGATTTGTGCTTACAATATTTATGAATTTACTTAAATAACTCTTACTAAAAAGCTGTTGGTTGGATAAAACAACAGCTTTTTTTATATTAAGCATGAATGTAAACCTTTCCATACAAATTTGTCAAGCATAATTTATTGATTGCAACTCTTAAAAATGCTATTATTTAAACAGAATAAATTTATTCAATATAAAAAATTAAAAAAAGCTGTATCTGAATACAGCAGACAGGAGAACTTATGATATTTGCGGATAAACTTATAGAACTGAGAAAGAAAAACGGTTGGTCTCAGGAAAAATTGGCAGAAGAATTAAATGTCAGCCGTCAAACTGTTTCAAAATGGGAGGGTGCTCAATCTGTACCTGATTTTAACAGAGTAATACAAATTTCGGAATTATTTGGTGTAACTACTGATTATCTGTTAAAAGACAACATTGAAAATTCGGAAAACATTGAAGGCAAACCGGTTTATGAAGAAATAAGTTTAGATAATTCCAATGAAAATATTCACCCTGTTTCAATGGAGGAAGCAAACAATTTTTTACGGGCAAGAGATAATTCTTCCGGCAAAACCGCTTTGGGAGTTATGATGTGTATACTAAGTCCTGTTATTCTTATTGCAACAGCAGAATTACAGGAAAATAATTTAATTAAAATATCTGAAAATCAAGCTGCCGGGTTAGGTCTTATTATATTGATACTAATGATAACAGGGGCTGTGGCAATTTTTATAACACAAAATTTAATGTTAAAACCTTATGAATATTTAGAACATGAAATTATAGAAACTGCCTATGGTGTAGATGGTATGGTTAAAGAACGCTGTGAAAAATACAAGCCTGTCTACATAAGACTTCTTACAATAGGGATTTGTCTTTGTGTTTGTTCCCCTATTCCACTGTTTATATCCCTTCTTTTCTTTGGGGACAGTGATTTATTCAGTGTTTTTGCAGTTTGTATTTTACTTATTTTTGTGGCATTTGGTGTTATGATGATTGTAAAATGCAGTATAATATGGGATAGTTTTTCTATACTTTTCGAAACTGACGATTACTCCCGTAAAAACAAGCGTGAAAATAAGAGAAACAACAATATTGCATCTATTTATTGGGGTATTACTACTGCTTTATATCTTGGGTACAGTTTTATAACTATGCGTTGGGGTATCAGCTGGGTTATTTGGCCTGTAGCAGGTATATTATATGGTGTGTTATGTGCTATTCTTCGTATACTGAGAAAAGAA
>JAHHUA010000019.1 GCA_020024235.1 Oscillospiraceae bacterium | reverse complement strand
ATATATATCATATATAAAAAACGAGAACATCATTGATTCAGAACTTATACGAAGTGGTGCAAAAAATTTAAAGGCAGTAAAATCTCTTCTGGATATGACTGCCATAGATTTTGATGAAAAAGGAGAAATCATCGGTCTTAAAGAACAAATAGAAAAATTAAAACTGTCTAGTGATAGTTGTTTTCTGTTTGAGAACTGTCTGCTTTCCGATATTAAAGGTATAGATGTATTGGAAAGCTGCTGCAAAGATGAGGATTTATTTTCTAATCTGACTTTGGAAAATATTAATCTTACAAAACAATCGGATTTATGTAAAACCAATCCTTCACTTGCTAAAAAACTTGCCAGAACATTATTCGGCGCATAAATAAAAAAGGAGAATAAATATGTCTAAAACACTATTGTCAAACATTATTAATCCAGAGGTTTTTAACCCATATTTGGAAAAACGCATCAGAGAAATTTCACCGCTTTTTACAAGTGAAGTTTTGGAAAGCAGCAATTTCTTTGATAATTTAGCTTTAAACAGAGGAAATGTAATTAAAATGCCTTATTTTGCTGACTTGTATGGTGAGGATCAGGTATTATCACCTGATACATCTTTGTCCCCTGTTGTAGTACCTGCCGAAAAACAGGATTTGGCTGTACTTCTCACCAGAGGAAAGGCTTGGAGCCAGCGTGATTTGCAGACTGCTTTGTCCTGTACAGATCCTGTAAAAGCCATTGGAAATATTGCCGCAGAATTTTGGGCTGATAAAATGCAAATTACTTTCCAATCCATTCTCAAAGGTGTTTTCGGAGTAAGCACAATGTCAGCAAAAGTTCATGATATTTCCTCACTGGCAGTAGATAAATCCAAACTTTCCTGTGAATCTTTTATAGATGCTATGGAAAAAATGGGTGATGCAAAAGATATTATCACTGCTGTGGTAATGCATTCCGCTGCTGAGGCACAGCTAGAAAAGGAAAAGCTTGTAAAAACAGTATGTGAAAATAATGAAATCCGCAAATATTTTATGGGAAAACTTATTATCACTGATGATAACTGTCCTCATACATCTGATACATTTACAACATATCTTTTGGGCAAAGGAGCTTTCGCTTACGGAAACGGTGCTGCTGCTGATGAATGTGAAACTGTCCGTGACAGTCTTTCAGACAGTGATATTCTTATAAGCAGAAAGCATTATCTTATGCACCCACGCGGCATAAAGTGGACAGGTGCGGCTTTTGAAGCTTCACCTTCCAACAAGGATTTGGAAGCCTCTAAAAACTGGGCAAAGGTTTATGATGATAAGACTATCAGAATTGTCAAGTTTGTACATAAAATTTAATTGGAGAATACTATGACTGATGATTTGCAAAATCAAATTATAACCAAACTTTCTGATTTGGGTTTTGTTACAGAAGAAAAGGATTTGCCTTTAATTAATGAATGTTATGAGAAAGCGGAAAGTTATTTTAAAACTTTTTGTCATATTAAAACAATTCCCGAAAATCTTATGCCCTATCTTAAAGATCATTGCTGTGGGCTTTTTATTAAAAACAAAACAATGCAAAATCAGATAGGAACAAACTTTATTCATTCTGCGAAAATCGGTGATGTAAATTTAACCTTTGATGACAAAATTTCAAATTCCCAAGCTGTTATAGAAAGTTTATTCTGTCCCAAGGAGGTTTTGATGTGTTATCGGAAAATGATTTGGTAAATTTCAGAAATTCTTTAAATATGTTTTTTGACGGTAAATGTGATATTTACGAAGAAACAGATGTGAGAATAAATTATGCAGACAAAAAAGAAAAAGTCCTTGTATTTAAAGATATACCCTGTCATTTAAGCTTTAAAAACAATTATTTTAAACGAAAAGCAGATTTTATTGCCAAAAGACAGAGCGGAACCCTTTTTCTTCCCTGGGACAGTGAAATAAAGACTTCCAGTTTTTTTAAAGTAAGACAGAATAATCAGGAGTATTCACTTTATATAAGGGGAAATATACGACATTATGTTTCCCATATAGAAACAGATTTTGTTTTGGAAAAGCCCGATTTTAACTCAAAAAAGGAGATGGAGTAAATGATAGATTTTTTTACTTCCACCATTAAAACCCTGAGAGATACTTTCGGTGAAGATTATAAAATTTTTACCCACAATTTAAGCAGTGGTTTTCAAATGCCGGCTTTTGCTGTTTCTCCTGTATTATCAAATGAAAAACTTTTCTTTAACAATAGATACATCAGTGAAAATAAAATATCCATAAGATTTTACTGCAAAAATGAGGATAAGAGCAGACTTTACACAGAGGTTTGCAGCAAAATTACGGAAAATTTTGAAACTCTGATTATAAATGATGAGTTTTATCGCAGCAGTAATATATCCTTTGATGAAAAACAGGATTATTTAGAGATAAAAATTTCCTATGATTATTTTTTCTATAAGACAGAAATTAAAGAAAAAATGCAATATTTAAAAATATACGAAAGATAGGTGAAATTATGAATAAAGACACCAAAAAAAACAGCTCATATTCCTTTGAACAACTGATTTCATCAAAAAAATACAGTGCCAATGCAGATCTTCTGACTGCCATTTTGGAAAAGGACAAGCTGTATACTACAGATGAAATCGACAAAATAATTAAAAAATTTTTGGAAGGAGGCGCATATTAATGGCATTAGGTGGAGGAACTTTTTTAGTTCAAAACAAAACATTACCGGGTGCTTATATAAATTTTGTATCTATCCCAAAATCTACTAATGTTTTTGCGGAAAGAGGTACTGCATCTTTGGCTTTGGAACTGGATTGGGGTGTTGATGATGAAATTTTCACTGTTACAAGCGGTGATTTTCAGAAAAACAGCATGGAAATTTTCGGTTATGACTATACCCATGAAAAAATGAAACCTTTAAGAGAAATTTTTCAAAATATCCACACACTTCACTGTTACAAGTTAAATAAGGGAGAATTTGCTGATTCTCAGGTAGCAAAAGCCAAATATTCCGGTATATGCGGCAATAAAATAACAGTTTCGGTAGAAAGCTCTGTGGATTTTTCCGGAAAATATATTGTCAGCACTTATTACATGGGCGAACTTAAAGACAGACAGCTTGTAGCTGATTCTACCGAACTTAAAAACAACAGCTGGGTTATTTTTAAACAGGTTGAACTTGTATCAAATACCGGCAGCTTTAATTTGTCAAACGGAGCCAATGGCACAGTACAAAATGCAAATCACCAAAAATATTTGGATAAGCTGGAAAGCTATGCTTTTAACTGTTTTGGCACTACTTCCGATAATGAACAAATCAAAAAGCTTTATGCTGCTTACACAAAGCGTATGAGAGAAACCGTAGGTGTAAAATTCCAATGTGTTTTATTTAATCACAAAGCTGACTATGAAGGAGTTGTGAATGTAAAAAATTCCGCTGATGTTATACCCTGGGTTATCGGTATTTTGGCAGGCTGTCAGGTAAATTCCTCCTGTGTAAATAAAAAATATGACGGAGAATATGAATTTAACTGTGACTACACTCAAGCCCAGTTGGAAGAAGCCATAGAAAACGGTGAATTTACTTTCCACAAAGTGGGCGGAGATGTGAGAGTTCTTTGCGATATTAACTCACTTATTACAGTTTCCGACACCAAAGGAGATATTTTTAAGGAAAATCAAACTATAAGAGTCTGTGACCAAATTGCCACTGATATAGCTGCCATATTTAACAGAAAATATCTCGGAACTGTTCCAAATGACGATGAAGGCAGAACAGCTCTTAAAAATGACATTGTAAAGCACCATAAAAATCTTCTGACACTGCGAGCTATTGAAAACTTCAGCGATGAGGATATACAGGTATTTTTGGGTGATACCAAAAAATCGGTAGTAGTATATGACAGCATTTCCGTAATTAACACTATGGAAAAGCTTTATATGACTGTTAAAATTGCGTAAAAGTGAGGAAAATTTATGAACAACAATGTAACCATGAAAGCCAAGGACACCATTTCCGGTAAATTGGCAAGATGTTTCATAACAATAGGCAATGAAAGATATAATTTCTGCAATGCCATTGATTTGGAAGCAAAATTTAAAAAGAAGAAAGTCCGTGTACCTATTTTGGGCAGAACAGGAAACGGCAACCGCTCCAACGGCTGGGAAGGTAAAGGCAAAGCTACTTTCCATTACAATATGAGTATTTTCAGAAAGCTCATGCAAAGATATAAGGAAACCGGTGAGGATATTTACTTTGATATGGTAATTATCAATGAGGATCCAACCTCTGATGTAGGCAAACAAACAGTAACCTTGATTGACTGCAACATTGATGGTGGTGTACTTACCAAATTTAATGCCTCTGCTGATTATTTGGATGAGGATATGGAATTTACTTTTGAAGATTTTGAAGTTTCCAAAGAATTTGATCTTCTTCCTGAATTTAAACAGTAAATTTATTTATGACTGCCCCGTAATTTTATAAAACGGGGCAGCTAAAAAAGAAAGGTCGGTAATATGTCAGATTTTAAACTATTTATGAAAGACAACAAAATTTTCAGACAAAACAGATTTTATCCCGCTACTTCTTCTTTAAAAGATGAAAACGGAAATCCTCTTATGTGGGAATTAAAACCTGTATCCACAGCTGAAAATGAGGATATTCAGCAATACTGCTATACAAAAACAAAGGATGGCTATAATTTTGATTATCCTGAATATCTTTGCCGCTTGATTTGTTCATCTGTGGTTTATCCTAATTTAAACGATAAAGATTTACAGGACAGCTATGGATGTTTTTCTCCTGAAGAACTTATAAAAGAAATTATAAACTCTCCAGGTGAATACAAAGTTCTTGCTGATACGGTAGAGGACTTATGCGGTTTTAACGAAAAACTGGAAGACAGAGTAAATACAGCAAAAAACTAATCCAGGACGGCGATATATACGCTGTAACAGCTCATTACTGTCTGCAAAAACATCATATACTGCCGTCCCAATTTATGGCTTTAAATGAAAACGAAAAAGCTTTCATTATAGCTTCAGCAGAACTAAGTTTAGAAAAACAAGGAGATGATTAAAATTTTACTCAGCCTGCCCCTATGGTTTATTCCGCCTGAAAATAACTTTCCTAAAAATATTTCACAAAAACTTTTATCCGGATTTA
Source organism: Oscillospiraceae bacterium (assembly GCA_020024235.1). Lineage (GTDB taxonomy): Bacteria > Bacillota > Clostridia > Oscillospirales > Ruminococcaceae > JAHHUA01. The sequence continues at coordinate 11,994 of JAHHUA010000019.1, read as the reverse complement.
TACAGCCAAAATCTTCTGAAGGAACTTTTGGGAAAAATACTGACAATTCTGTTTTTCCCATTAGTAATTTGCAGAAAAACACAGTGAGCAATTTTATCACCGAAAATTTTCCGCTGATAAGAAATTATCAAACCAAAAAAAATTATGAACTTCCTAAACCTGACAAATTGGAATTTAATTCTTTCAGTTATGAAAACCTCTTAAACAATATTTTTCCTCAATACAGTTATTATAAGGAAATTTCAAATTTAAGTAAAAAACCCATGAAATCTTTGTCATTTAACAGTTCAAATTCCGGTAAAAGCAGCTTTATAAATTATTTTTCCGAAAAAAATTCCCCTTTAAAAAAATCACTTTATCCTGTAAAAAAATCTGCTGATTTAAACCAATTTATTTTTTCAAAAACCTTGGCTGACAAAACACAAAAAACACTGCATAGTCCATATAGCTTCAGAGAAAATATCTCTTATTCGGAAAAAAGACTAATTAAAAATTCTCCACTCTCCTCTGTTTTTAAAAATAATGTTTTTGATTCAAAAAATATTTTATCATTAAGCTCCGCTGTTTTAAAGGAAAATCCTGTTTTCTCATGGGGCAAATCCGATAGTTTAAACAAAAATTTACATCAGGGCTTTTTTAACTTCAAAAACTCTTTGCCGTCAAATAAAAACAAAGTATTTTCAGCTAATGACAATTATAAAATCAATAATTTTAACTATGGCAATGATATTCCGTCAAAAACCTTTGAGAATGAAAATTTCTTGGAAAATTCAGTTTTCAAAAAAATGATAAGCAGTTCCGAAGAAAATTCCTCCATTAACAAAAAAGATAATACATCAAATATTTCTGTTAATTTAGGTGGTATTACTCAAAATATTTCTTCGGAAAGCGATGCGGATTACATTATAGATAAACTTGCCAGAGATTTGGCAGAGGCCATTTTAGCCTCAGCCCAGGAGGTGTATTAATTGCACGAAGTATATTTAGACAGTATGCTGCTGCCCATAGCTCCCCCACAAATTACCACAAAAATCGGTAACAGAAACCGAATTGCCGATTTAGTCAGCGGTGAAGAAATTAATATTATCAAATCCCCTGCTCTTACACAAATAGCTTTTTCTTTTCTGTTGCCTGCTCAGGTTTATCCCTTTGCAGTGTATGACGGTGGATTTAAAAAACCTGATTATTATTTATCCAAACTCCGAAATATGAAAAAAAGCTGTAAACCTTTCAGACTTCACATAATAAGAAATAACACAGCATCTACCTCTTTAAAAGTTACGCTGGAAAATTATGAAATAATAGAAGATGCTGATAAAACAGGAGCAGATATTATTGTTAATATAACCTTAAAGGAATACAGAAACTGCTCAGCTGTAAAAACTTCTCTTAAAAGCGGAGTTACACGGAAAATCATACCTGATAACAAAGAGATAAGTTCACCTAAATTTCATGTTGTAAAAAAAGGCGACTGCCTGTGGGAAATAGCTCAAAAATACTTTGGAAACGGAAATGATTTTAAAGAAATTTACAATGCCAACAAAGATATGATTGATAAAAGAAACAGTGGCACAGGTTATCCTATATACACCATTTATCCAGGTCAAAGGCTTATTATCAAGAAAGGCGGAAATACATAAATGCTGACGATTTTTCACAAAGACAGTGCCGTAAAACCAGCCTTAATAGGTAAAATTCTATGGCAAACCGACATCAGAAATTATCCCGGCAGCCTTAAATTCAGCATACTTTTAAATGAAAATTTAAAAATAGCCAATGGGGACAAAGTGTGTTTTACATTTGAAAATCAAAAAATTTTTTGCGGATATGTTTTTTCACTGACATTTAATGAAAATAATGTTGTCAATGTTTTGGCTTATGATCAAATCCGCTATCTTAAAAATCAGGACACATCAGTTTATGAAGATATGACTGCATCTGATATTTTCTCGAAAATATGTGGTGAATTCGGGCTTAAAACAGGACAGATTGACAGCACTTCCCATACTATTCCATTTCTTGTCAGCAATAATTTATCACTTTTAGGTACTGTACAAAAAGCTTTGGATATAAACGAAAGCAACACAGGAGAAAAATTTGTAATTTATGATGATTTTGGAAAACTTACATTAAAAAACACCGAAAATACCTTTATTCCGGCTGTAATTTCTAAGGACAATACTCAGGGGTATAAATACTCCGAAGAAATTGACACAGACACTTATAATCAAGTGAAAATGAAATACGGCAGCCGTAAAAAGGGTTTTCGTGAAACTGTTTTTAAAAATGAAAGTAAGTCCGTAAAAGACTGGGGAATACTTCAGTATTGTGGAAAAGCCAATAATTATGAAAATGCAGCTGCCAAAGCAAAAACTATCTTAGAAAACAAAAACCGTGAAAAACTCAGTTTTTCAATCAATGTTTTAGGCGGGGACGGCAAAATCAGAGCCGGAGTGAAAGTTCCCCTTTCAGATAAGGGAAAACAAAAAATTATCACCGTAAAAAAAGCAGTTCATTGTTTTCAAAACGGTGAACACAGCATGATTTTGGAAGCGATGATGTAAAGGAGGAATATCAAAATTTTAGACAGCAGAGATATTGCGGATACAGTAAAGAAGATTGTATTTGCAGCCAATGAAAGCCGAAATTTGGAAAAAGTTTTTTTCGGCAAAGTTATTTCCGAAAATCCGTTAAAGGTTTTTGTGGAACAAAAATTTATTTTGTCAGAAAAGCAGCTTATCACAGCAGAATATCTTACCGACTACAAAATAAACTGCAAACTCCGAAAAAAACCAAATGGAAATTGGGAAGAGTATGAAGCCCAAATTTTAAATCACCTGAAAACAGACGATAAAGTTATTCTTATTCCCACAGATAATGAAAATCAATATTTGATAATTGACAGGGTGGTGTAAAAAATATTACCGCAAAATAAATATTTAAAAGATGAGATTACGGAAAAAATCATAACTCCCCAAAAATTTCATGAACAAAACATAAATCACAAAATGCACATTCGTGAATCTGCAATTTATGGAAAATGCAGTGGCGCAGAATCGGTAAAACAAGCTGTATTTAAAATTTTAAATACAGAAAAAGAAACCTATATCATTTATTCAGATGACTATGGCATTAAATTAGATGATTTAATGGGTAAAAATATAGCTTTTGTAAAAGCAGAACTTCCTCACAGAATAACAGAAGCTCTGCTATATGATGACAGAATTATTTCTGTAGATGATTTTTCTTTTGAATGCCCCAAAAGACATAATCTTATATGCCGATTTACCGTCAACAGTATTTTCGGAAGTTTTGAGGAAAGAAAGGAGATGAGGATTTAATGAAACTTAACTATGATTTTAATGAAGTTATGGAAAATATGCTGTCAAGACTGCCAAAAGATATGGACAAGCGTGAAGGTTCAATTATTTGGGATGCTTTAGCTCCCTGTGCGGTGGAAATTTGCCTTCTTTATGCCACTTTGGACGAATATCTGACAGAAAGCTTTGCTGATACGGCATCCAGACCATATCTGATTAAAAGAGCCATGGAAAGAGGTATTCAGGCAAAAGAAGCCTCACCTGCCATTTTAAAAGCCGTGGTAACTCCGGAAAATACACCAATAAACATAGGTGATAAATTTACTTATAAGGACTTATTTTTTACTGTAACAGAAAAAATAAGCAGTGGTGTTTATAAAATTAAGTCAGATTTACCGGGTGAAACAGGCAATATTCCTTTGGGAGATTTATTCCCCACTTTGTATATACCGGGATTTCAAAAAGCACAAATTGAAGGCATTATAACTCCCGGAACAGATGAAGAGGATACAGAGGCTTTTAGAAAAAGATATTTTGAAAATCTGAGAAGTTTGGCTTTCGGCGGAAATATAGCTGATTACAAGGAAAAAAGCAAATCTGTACATGGTGTGGGATATGTTAAAATTCTTCCTCACTGGAACGGAGGCGGCACGGTAAAAATCATTTTTTTAGACCAAAAAGCCGCTGTTCCTTCTGAATCCCTTATTAAAAAAGTCAAGGATTGTTTTGACCCTGATGAATTTACAGGAGAAGGACAAGGACTTGCTCCAATAGGTCATATTGTTACTGTAGTTGGTGCAAAAGATGTTCCTATAAATATAAAAGCGGAATTTACTTTGGAAAGAAATCTGGATTTTGCTTCGGTTGAGCCTTTTATCCAAAGTGCAATTTCCGATTACCTGGAAAATCTCCGAAAAAAATGGGAGGACAGTCAAAATCTAATTGTGAGAATATCGGCATTGGAATATGCAATACTCAGCTGCAATGGCATTGTGGATATTCAAAACACAAAAATAAACGGCAAAAATTCAAATTTGATTTTGGAATTTGATCAAGTGCCTGTAAAAGGAGAAATAATAAATGCAGGGTCATAGTATTCCTTCCTACGCTCCTCCCTATATCAGAGAAATTACTCAAATGGCAGAAATTTATGGTGTTCAGCAGCTTACTTTAAATGAAATTCGCCGTAAATCCGAAAAAATTCTTCAGGGAAATTTTGTACTGACTTCCGATGAATATTTTATCAGACACTATGAAAAATTGCTTGATATTATTCCATATAAAAACAGCAGCTTAGATGACAGAAAAAAAAGAATCTTATCCCTGCTTATGCTTAAATCCCCAATCACTTTAAAGGGTGTGGAGAAAAATATAAATTTACTTTTCCCTGAAAGCAGCTGCAAATTAATTTACTGCGGAGAGTATAAACTTACTGTGAAAATAAATCCAATGCCTCAAACCACTCTTATTATCATAAACGATTTTTTACGGAAAATGCTCCCTGCAAATATAATATATAAATTTCTTATGACATACAGTCAGGAATTAAGTGGGGTTATATATACAGCAGCCATGCACAGACACAGTGTAATAATAAAGCCTTTTATTACAAAAAGGATAGAAGAACTTATCTGTATAAACCCAGCCCCGGTGGTGGTATATGCCGAAAAAATCAAAATACCGGCTAAAAATTCAGGCTATCAGTCAGATAAAACCCTCTGATAAAATCCAATAAATAAGGAGTGATAAAATGCAAAAATACTTCAGTATCCTGACGGATACCGGATTAAAAGAATTTTCCGATGCGGCCGTAAACAACACAAAAGTAAATTTTGTGAATTTTGTTTACGGCGACGGAGGAGGAAAAGCCGTTATTCCGATTGCAAGTCAGACAAATCTTGTAAATCAGGTAGGAAGCATTAAAATAAATGCAATTAAACAAAATGAAAAATCCCCCAACATTATAGAAGTTTCCGCTGTAATTCCCGCCACCGAGGGCGGATATACAATTCGTGAAATCGGAATTGAAAACGAAAAGGGAAAGCTTATTGCAGTGGGAAATATGCCCGATACCCCAAAAGTAATAATCACCGAAGGTATTTGTTCGGAACTTGAACTTGTAATGCAAATTGCAGTTGTGCGTGGAGATTGTGTAAATTTACAAATAGACCCACATATAATCACAGCAACAAAAGCAGACCTGGAAAAGCTGTATAAAATTATAATGGAACATATAAACAACAGAGAAATACATAATTATTCCGCTAAGCCTGATAATCCCGAAAATCTTGGTAATTTTGATTATGGAGCATTTACAGGTGAAGAAATAATTTCATTGGCTTTTGACTGCGGTGCTTTTGAGGGAGAAGAAACAGTAAATTCCGCTTTAGACTGCGGAATATTTGAAGGCAGTGAAGAAAATGTATTAAAACATGAAGAAAATCCCTATGCTCATCGGGAAATGATTATAGACGGAAACAGTGATTACATTCCGGACCAAAGTCAAAATTATTCCCAACATGAGATAAATCCATATGCTCACCAAAATCTGAATATGGACGGCGGAGATATAGGTAAAATCAGTTCTGCAAATACCATGTCGGAAACAGATTTTTCAGAACATAAAATAAATCTAAATACCCATGAAAATTTAATTATAGACGGAGGAAATATCTAATGAATATACAAATTAAAAGAGGACTTCAGGAAAATGTAAATACACTCACACTTAAAGAAGGTGAATTTGCCTTTGCCAAAGACACAGGAAACCTTTACCTTGGTAACGGAACAGATAAAATCCTGGTAAACAGCAAAACCACAACAGCACCATCTGCCGACAAGCTGACTACTGCAAGAAATATTTCTGCCACAGGAGATGTAACTGCTGCACCTGTAGGCTTTGACGGCACAGAGGATATAAGACTTAATGTAGTGTTAAATAATATTTCCACACTTACACCGGGTACATACACCAAAATGACAGTGGATTCAAAGGGCAGAATTACAGCAGGAAGTAATATTACCATCAGTGATTTGCCTTCTATTCCCACATCTAAAATTACGGGACTTCCCTCTAAACTCAGCCAGTTTACCAATGATTCCGAATTTCAGACCAAAGCTCAGGTAAATGCCGCAGTTTCCGCTTTGGTATCTCAGGCACCGGAAACCTTGAACACACTTAACGAACTGGCTGCAGCTTTGGGAAATGACCCTAATTTTGCCACAACTGTGTCAAATCAAATCGGAAGTAAGGAAAATATCCTTAAAAACAACGCTGAAAAAACCTCCGTTGTTGACAATGATAATTTTGCCATTACCGACAGTGCTGCTTCCAATGCCACTAAAAGAATTAAGTTTTCCGCCCTTAAAGCTGCTCTTAAAGCCTATTTTGACGGTATTTACAACAAATATGTTCACCCTGCATATACACCTAAAGCAAGGGGTCTTTACAAAATAACCGTGGATAATACAGGTCATATTTCCGCAGCGGAGGCTGTTACCAAAGCCGATATTACTGCCCTGGGCATTCCCGCTCAGGATACAAAATACACCTTGCCCACAGCTACAACTTCCGTTTTGGGCGGTGTTAAAACTGACGGAAAAACTATTGCCATTTCAGACGGAGTTATCAGTGTAAACAGTATTGACGGCGGTACATTTTAATTAAAGCACACAGAAAAGGAGTGTATATATATGTCTTTCAAAAAATTGCAAATGAGACGAGGCGCAAAAGCCAATCTTCCCACACTTTCACAAGGTGAATTCGGTTTTTGTACCGATACAAAGGAACTTTTTATCGGAAACGGCAGCTCAAATGAAAAAATCGCCAATATAAACGATGTAAACAAAGTTTCATCACAAACTTCAAAGCCTAAAAAATCATTTAATGTAACTATTCCCCTTTCCGGCTGGAGCAGCTCTGCACCCTATACCCAAACTGTAAATGTCAGCGGTATGGTGTCTGACGGACTTCCCCTTTATGATTTACAAGCCTACAGCAAATCCGCTTTAGCTGAATTAAGCAAAATCACAAAGCTGGAAACCCAAAACGGCAAAATTGTGGTAACAGCTCAGGAAAAGAAACCCGGGGCAAATCTGAATATCAGAATTGAGGTGATGTATTAATGGCTATCGGTATGAAAATGGGCGGATTTTACAGTAATACCGCCCTGGGAGAAAGCACCTTGCCTCCTCAAATTACTAATTTAAACCTCAGTTACTCATACACTGCCGATACAGTTATTAAGGTTGACGGAAGTTTTAATAATGTGCCTGATGAACATAAGAAATATCTTAAAGATTTTGTCATAACTTACAAACCTAATGAAATACCTTCTTATCCCGATGATGGAACTCAAATTGTTATTTCCGATATTTCAAATTCTGTTATCACTTTTTCCCTTTCAATCAGCAATGTTCATGACGGTGCCATTTACGGATTCCGAGTTTTTCCCCGAAATCATGAGGATATGTACCAAACCATCAATGACGCAAAAAACAATGTTAAAACTATCACAGCCTCCAAAATATCCTCAATTAATTCTTCCACCTGGGAGCAAATTTCAAAAATTGCCAAAAGCGGACAGGCTGCTAATTATTGGAGCATAGGCGATACCAAAGAGGTTGAAATTAACGGTGCTGTAAAAAATGTAAATTTCAGCGGAAGATATTACTGTTTTATTCTGGGCTTTAATCATAACGAAACCATTGAAGGCAAGGGTATTCATTTTCAGTTTGGAAAAACCGCTTTAAAAGGCGGAAAAGATATTGCTTATTGCAGTCCTGAATACGGAAATACATGGCGACCCAACGGAAAATTTGTTATGAACAGCTATAATTCCAATGATAACGGTTGGAGTCAGTGCGGTATGCGAACAGCTGTATGCCAACAATTCTATGATGCTTTGCCGGTGGATTTAAAAAATGTTATCATAAACTGCAAAAAATACACGGATAACAAAGGCGGCGGAACTACTTCCCCACAAAATGTTACCATGACAACAGATAAAATCTTTTTATTGTCGGAATTTGAAATTCTCGGTACACAAAATGTGGCTCATCCATCTGAAAGAAATTATCAGAAACAGTATTCTTACTATCAAATGGGCAATTCCAGAACAAAATATAACAACAGTAGTTCTAATTCCCCTGTAAAATGGTGGACAAGATGCCCTATTTTCGGAGGTGTCAACGGATATGTTTATGTGGATGAGGGGGGCAACACACTTAAATGTGCAAATTCAGTAAGTGAATTTGGTTTTGCTCCGGCATTTGCTGTTTAAAGGTGTTTTATGGAAAAATATATTGCACACAAAAGATTTAAAGGCAGCGGAATTTACGGATTTGTAAATATTCCTGCCACAACAGAGGGCTTTTGTCTTGACGGTATTATTTTTATGGATAACAAAGCCATTTGCTGTGAAAACAGCGAAAATGCTCATCAGTATTTTGCAGTTAATAATGATGATAAGGGTTTGGAAAGAGGAATTTTAACCGGAAAAATACAAAGAGTTTTATCTCAAAACAAAAACCTTTGGGAAAAAATATGGTGTGATAAAATCTGTCAAAAATACAAAAGATGTGATTTTACCAATTACTGGCTTTGGAATAATGACTTTTTTACTGCACCTATAAAGGATTTACAATATATCTATAATTTAACAAAAGGAGAATGATTAATGCTTCATCAAATTATTACAACAAACGGAAAGCTGCTGGGAATTACCGACAGCGTAAATTACATCAAAATAGCTGAAAACGGCAGCTTTGTTCCTGCTCAAATGGAAGAGGCTATCGGCGTGGCTTATCAAAGCAAAGCCTATAATCTGGCTGGACATGGGGATATTTCTGAGGCTGAAACTGTTACTGTTTCCGATATTGATGCAGGAACCCTGCTTTATAATATGTCCCAGATTATTATGGATAACAGTGAAATTCTGCTTAATATGCAGTATGAAAACGATATGAAAACTCAGGGAGGTAATTTATAATGCATTCTTTTACATACAGACTTTGCAAAAGACTTATCAAAAACAACAGAACAGAAAATATGCATGACAAACTGGAGGTTTTCTTTAAAAAACAAAGAATTACCAAAGAGGAATATACCGAACTTTTAGCTATGCTTCCCCCTGCTCCTCAAGAGGTGGCTTAGCATATGGCACAAGCAAGTCTTATTATTTCGGGAATTGCCTGTTTATCTTCTTTGATTTTCGGTATATTAACCGCTGTTTCACGGTTTAGAAAAACAAGCAGGGACGAGTCTTCGTCCCTGACTACCGTTATTGTAAAGCTTGAAAACATAGGCTGTGATATAATTGAAATTAAAGGTGATATCAGCTATATAAAAGGTGAAGTAAACAAACTCAGGGAAAGAGTGGTTAAAGTTGAAGAAAGTGCCAAACAGGCTCACAAAAGAATTGATGAAGTTATAAGACAGCTTAATTATGAAAAGGATAATTAAATTTTTATTTAGCCTTATCCTGCTTTTACCACAATATATTTGCACTTTTATTGTTATAAAATCGGAAATTTTTAAAAGAGGTGAAAACACTGTATGTATATTAACTGGCAGCAAAAACTGACTAGCCGTAAATTTTGGGCAGCTGTTGCCGCTTTTATTACAGCTTTGTTAGTTCTTTTTGGTCTTGACAATATGACTATTGAAAAGGTTATAGCTGTAATATCCACTATGTCTGTACTTATTGCATATATTATCGGTGAGGGACTGGTTGACAGTTCCAGAATTAAAAAGGAAATGAATAATGAGAATGAAAAATAAAATCAAAAAGGAATTTTCCAAAATAATTATGGCACTGATTTTAGCCACCTATTTTATAGGCATTATTATCGGAGCTGTTATTGTATTTATTGATTCTGCTCAGTTATCGGTTTATTTGCCCTATATTGGCACTGCCACCACTGCTGTTATTGCATTTTACCTTTGGAAAGCCAAAAATGAAAATGTGATTAAAATTGCAAAATCCAATAAAAACAATCCTGATATAATAGAAAAGGTGATGAAAATTGACTAACAGTAAACTTATTTCATATACTAAAATTTCCCCCTACAAAACAGTTAACCGAAATCATAAGATTGATACTGTAACTATTCACTGTACCTCCGGCCAAAGCTCCGTTGAGGGCTTGGGTGTTACTTTTCAAAACAACGGTGCTTCCTGCAACTATGCCATAGGCAATGACGGCAGAATTGCTTTAATTGTGGAGGAAAAGGACCGTTCCTGGTGCAGTTCCAACGGTGATAATGACAACAGAGCCATAACCATTGAATGTGCCAGCGACGACTTTCCCCCCTACAAAGTGAAAGATGTGGTTTACAAATCCCTTATAAACCTGCTGGTGGATATTTGCAAGCGAAATGATATTAAAAAGCTCCTTTGGAAAGCTGACAAATCCTTAATCGGTCAGGTGGACAAACAAAATATGACTGTTCACCGCTGGTTTGCCAACAAAACCTGCCCCGGTGATTATCTTTTTAATCTTCATGGAAAGATTGCAGAGGAAGTAAATCTCAGGCTGGAGGGAAAACTTTCCGAAAGCAAACCACAAAACTCCACTGATGAAATTTACCGTGTACAGGTGGGCGCCTTTAAAAACAAAGAAAATGCTGATGCCTATGCCGAAAAACTCAAAAAACAGGGGTTTGACGGGTTTATAGTGAAAAAGTAAATAAATACAAAAACAGAGCCTGCAAAATCCAGGCTCTGTTTTGTTGTTATTATGAAAGTTGTTTTTGTTTTGTGTGTTTTGTATGATTCCATTCGCCGTAAATTTCATGAACATCACCGGCAGTAATAAATGCTTTAATGTTATTTTGGTCAATAAATTCCATAACCTTTACAAATTCGCTGTTAGTGAGAAGAACCTGTAATTCCACTCTCTGTTCTTCTTGATAACCACCTCTTATATCATACATTGTAACACCTCTTTTGAGTTCATTTATAATGAAATCACGGAGATCTTCATATCTTTCGCTAATAATGCAGGCTCTCTTTTTACTGTTCATACCTGTGGAGAAGTTATTAAGTACCACTCCGTTTACATATGTTCCGATAAGACCGATTATTACCATTTTCGGTGGGTTATTTGGAATAAGGAATGCACTCATACAAATAAGAGCTCCTGAAAGTGTAACACATATACCTATATTTGCATGGGTGTATTTATTGATGATTTTAGCTATAATATCAAGACCGCCGGAAGATGCATTTACACTGAACAAAATTGTTTGTGTAAAGCCTAAAAGCAATACAAAACATAAAAGGTCAAACCATGGGTCCTGCATTATGGATTCTTTTACAGGGAAAAATTTTTCACAAAATGCCAACATGGGGGACATAATAAGTGATGTGTATATTGTTTTAAATCCAAACTCTTTTCCGATGAGAAAGTTTGCCAAAACAAGCAATACGGCATTTACTATAAATGTGATAATTGAAATAGGCAATGCGGGAATCAGTGTATGAATTACTATTGACAAACCTGAAATAGATCCGATTACCAAATTACTGGGAATCAGGAAGAAATGCACTGCTGCTGTTCCCACCATCATGCCGAATGTCATGATAATAATTTCTTTAATAAGTTTTTTAGTTTTTGCGTTATCCATTTTTATTCTCCTTAATTTATTAACTTTATATTGTTAGTATAACAC
>JAHHUA010000189.1 GCA_020024235.1 Oscillospiraceae bacterium | reverse complement strand
AACAATATCCGTAATCGAGCTTTGGAAATTGTAAATAAAAATTATATTCTCAAAAACATTTAGCAGAAAAATAATTAACAAGAGGAGTCATTGAATTCGTTTCAACGACTCCTCTTGCTTTATGCGTTTTTAGTAAGTAAACTTAATAATGCAGTACCTATTTGATTGGATGGGGATATTAAAGAAGATAGATTTGCGGCGATTGTAGTGATATCTAGCGCAGCCTTCAGCAGAGATTTCCCTATTTGAGAATCTTCAAAAGCGGAATCTTCCTTGCCTGCTTCTCTAAATATTTTTCTTAATTTTTTGACGATTTTTGCACGAGACTCATTATCTTCGAGTAACAAAACTAATTCTATAAAATATTCTGCTCGCAACTGTAGAATCTTGCTATTGAGTTGCTTTTCCACATAAGCACCATTTTCTTCTATAAAATTTTGGATTTCTAGATAAAGATTAGGATCAGGAATATTTAGGGTGATTTTCTTAGTATCCTTATCATAACGAGCATTTTTGATCAATTGAGACAGTGCCGCTTTCCAGTCGTATTTGATGGGATAAACCAACTGGTTTCTTACTTTTAGATTCCGGACCCGCTGCTGAGTAATACCCAAGTCTTTACTGATTTTGTAGTCAGAACACTTTTGATAATCCAGAACACCATTCTCATCCTTAAAATCCATCACCATCTTCTCGATGTAAAAATGAAACATCATCAGTTCAATATCAGCCTTACTCATTTGACCGAAGTTTGAATCATAAAAATGGTGTGCAATTTCATCAAACAACTTGATTTTTTCTCCATCTTCAAAAGAAAAGTATTTCATAATAAACAAATCAGCGATCTCTGGTGAGCTCTTCTTTAATCGCATTAATGCGTTCCTGCAGCGGTAAGATTTTCTTTTGAATTTCAGATTTTGCAGTTTTCACTCTATCTTCTACTTTCATCAAGGCAAGAGTCTCAGCATCAATTTTTTCCTGTAGCGCCTTTTTTTCTTTCATTTTAAACAATCCAAGCGTCGATTTTTCCGAAGTAAGTCGCTTGATATTTTCCTCGATACCTTTTATTTCGTCAGCACCAGATATGTGACTGATATCGGCATTATATTTAGAGATTTCTTCTTCCAGAAGTCTCTTTCTTGTATCTAATCTTTCTTTTTCTTTCTTGTGCTGTTCCCAATATAGTTTTATCCTTTCATTCTTAATTTCTTCTTTCTTTACAGAAATTTCATCTTTGAGTTTATCAATTTTTTTGCCATAATTTTCGTAAACACCTTTTTCTTTTTCTGGTTTATCTGAATACTTTATTGTGGGGCTATGATAAATACGACCAGCATCCCAAGCGTAAAGTGCAAACTCACACAATTCAATTATACCTGAGAATTTAGAATGTATACAATCTCCCAAATGATACAGGATACACGAACAAGAAAAACAAACACTGGCCATTTGGGCTGTATATTTTAAAAGCATATCCGAACTCATATTTGTCCAATGATTCATTTCTGCTTGAGTAAGGAGTTTTGTAATTTGGATACAACGCAAACAAATCTCATTAATGATTTGTTTTTTTTCTTTCGAATCAGCAATATTTTTATGAACTAATTCAACAACAGAATCAAGTGATTTGGCCAGAAGACGTGCAGCGTTTTGAATTTCTCCGACCCTACAATTCATAGTCTTGTAATATACACTATAAAACACAGCTTCCCAACTGTCAGGGTTTTGAAGAGCAATTTCTTCATAATATCTTTGCGCTTTTGCGGAATCGTTATTTTCCTTTGCTCTCCGTGCTAAGGTATATAAATTGTTTAATTTATCAGTACTGTCAACTTTAACAGTACTACCACTGACATCGACTGTCCCTTCAATCATCAACTTTTTTGCTTCTTCTACGGAATATTTACATCCACAGGACTGACAGACAAATACCCCATCCTGTTTCAGCAAATCTGTACTGCCACACATTTCACAAGTCAATTGTTTCATTTCTCTTTTCCTCCAAATATTTATTTACTTTGGATCTTCTTAGGACATTTGGTGTTTTGAAATATATGCTATGGGGATCCCTTTTTATTCTAAGTAGCTCCGTCTATCAATCCGGATTGACACTATTTTCGGATGATTTCCGGAGTATAGCCCAAAAGTTTAGATGCTTCATTTGTCCCCATATCTGCCATATCATTTTCCTCACTTTGAAAGCTTACATTTTTTATTTCTCTCGGTTAAAAGCAGAGTCATTTCTTCAATTATTTTAACTTTATCCGATGCTGTTTTTAATTCTTCAGCTTTTGTAGAAATTTTCATTTCAATATCTGCGAGTTCATCACAACTCATAGGATCACTGTAACGAATGGCTTCGACAAGTTTTTCAAGAGAAGCTTTTATCTGCTTATCGGTTTCAGCATCAGCCTGCAGTTCAATATCTGCCTGCAAATTTTTGAGGTCAAATACGTTTTTAT
>JAHHUA010000188.1 GCA_020024235.1 Oscillospiraceae bacterium | reverse complement strand
GAAAAAAACGGCAGACAAGTGGAGGAAATCAAGATGTTTTCTTTTGGTACTCCGATTTTTACGCAAAATTCTGCCTGCATGGCAATGCTTTTACAGGAACCGGCAATAGTGCCATCAGCCAAAGTTGCGTGTTGGTCTTTAACATGAACATCAAGGCCTCCCAGCTTGTAAATTCCGTCAGCTAAACCACAGGCAGAAACAGAGTCAGAAATTAATACAATCTCCTCGTTCATGCGATTAAAAAGCATACGGATAATGCCTTCACTTAAATGTACACCATCACAGATAGCTTCTTTGTAACAGGAATTTTCCAAAGCAGCACCTAAAAGGGAAGGTTTTCTGTGGTGCAAACTGTTCATGGCATTAAAAAGATGGGTGATATGTCTTGCATTTTCATGTTCCATAGCTTTTAATGCTGTTTCATAATCGGAAACAGTGTGTCCCAAAGAAATTGTAAATTTTCCTTGAGCAAAATCAGCAAGCTGATGAAATTTTTCAAGTTCGGGGGCTACAGTCATAATTTTAAGATAACCCTCGGAAAGTTCCCAAAGTTCCTTTGCAAAGTCTATATCAATAGGGCGAATATCTCTTTCGTTAATTGCACCTTTTTTTGCCGGATTGATGAAAGGCCCCTCCAGATTTATTCCCACAAAAGAAGTATTTCCCTCTTTTATAATTCTGACTATGTTTTTGATTTGTTTTTTGTACATTTCGGGACTTAAAGCCACCAATGTTGGAAGAACATATCCTATTCCACTGTCTAAATAGAACTTATCAATTTTTTTCATTTCCTCATAGCTGCAATCGGAAAAATCATATCCCACTGCACCATGGGTATGGATATCAGCATAGGGGAGGGCAACATTTATTTCATTTTCCGAAAGGTTCAGACTTTGTATTTTTTCTGTTAAATCTCTGTATTTTTGAGGAATATCTTTTTCAGTATCTGTTTTTAATGTATTAAAACCGTTATAAATATTTATAATCACTGTAAAACCCTCCTATTTTATATTATGTGCTGTATTTACTATATTTTCTACAATTTTTTGATTTACAGCAGAATAATCCTCCTGTTTGGGAAGAGTGGTTGAAGTAAAATTGATTTTGTCATTTAATGCACTTATGTCAGTAAGTGTTTCAAAAGCGGAGGTGTGTACAAAATCACAGCCTGTTTTAGCTTTTAGTTCTTCTATATTATGTATGCGGATTGAACCTGCAGGGAGAATTTCCAAAAGGTTCATATCAATCATTTTTTTCAGGTTTTCCGCTCCTTCTAAAGCAGTTTTGCTCCGTCCCGAAGTAAGTATTCGGGTAACACCTGTTTCACTTAATTTTTTAACGGAATATTCAAGGGGGTCTTTTGCCACATCAAAGGCCTTGTGAAATATGGTTTTACATCTTCCGTCAACAAATTTTACAAATTTTTCGGTGCGGTTATAGTCAATATAACCTTCAGCAGTGAGAAATCCGAATACCAAACCATCAGCTCCGTTTTTTATAAATTCATCAGCATCAGTGAGCATAAGCTGAAATTCATCTTCTGAATAACAAAATCCACTTTCACGGGGACGAATCATAACGGAAATTTCTCTGTCAAACTGTTTTCTTAAAAGTTTAAGAGAACCTAAAGACGGCGTAAGTCCGCCGAAAAATAAGTCAGCACAGAGTTCAACTCTGTCAGCACCACCTTTAAAAGCCGATAAAGCATCGGTATAAGAACCACAGCAAACTTCAATTTTCATATATAACACTCCTTAATGAGCTTTTTGTACAATTTTATCACAAAAAGCTTCTGTTGACAATGCTATTTTAATGTAATAATATAAGATATGGATAAACTTTGATATGGATATATTTCACTGATAGGAGGTATTTGTGTGAACAAGTCCAAAATAGGGTTTGCATTGTTATTGCTGGGTATAATTTTTGCCATGCCGGCTACCGCAAAAGGTGGAGCAATTTTTTGGTATATAGGGTTAATTTTAGGTTTAACAGGAACTGTGTTGGTAATTATAGATTCCAAAAATAAAAAATAACTTTTATGCGAATATTAAAGAGATATATCTGACAGGAGGTGGGCATATGGAAGAAAGACGAACAATTATAAATAAAACCGTAAAAACAGGTGTTGGTTTTGGCAGTGTACTGGCTATTGTAATAAGTTATACCAACTGGCACAGCATAGGCTGGGCAATTTTTCACGGACTTTTAAGCTGGGTGTATGTGATTTATTTTGCCATAAGATATTAAACAGGAGGGATAATTTTGAGTTCCCAAACAATATATTTATATTTAATATTTTTTCTTATACTTATGATGCTGAACAAAAAAAGAAATGAGGAAACAGCCGTAAATTTTATAAAAAATAAAAAGAACAGGGAGGAATTAGCTGCTATGAAAGAAATGGTCAAAAGATTTATAGGTGAGGAATGTATTATTTTAACATTTAATGGAAGTCAAATTG
>JAHHUA010000187.1 GCA_020024235.1 Oscillospiraceae bacterium | reverse complement strand
TCCATCAGGAATGCCGGAAGATTGGTTAGAGATTGAAGGCTTTGACTCTTTTATACAAAACTATTTTGATATTGACCCTGAATTATTTCACCAAGACTATCCGTCTGATATTGGCAGTGGTTATAATCCGGATAAGGGATTTCGATTTAATCAGCACTCAAGTGTTTTGCCAAAAGATACTGTTTATGAATTGTTAGATTACGGATTAAACCAGGATGGCACACACTTTATAAAATTTAAAACAACAGTTGAGTTACCTAAAGAACAACTTCCGGTAGGAGAGAATATATCTGTTCGTACCACTGCTGTTACATTTAAATATGTTAATGGGAAAGCATATTTTTTAAAAGCTGACTATACATTAGGCTAAATGATTTTCATAAAAATTAAAATACCTGTTTTTAAAATCGGATATTCAAACACTGATTTTAAAAACAGGATAATTTTTACCTGTTTCCTGCGGCATATTCATTCATATTAATATCCAAAACATTTCTTAAAGGCTGAATTAATGAATCCTCATATTGACATTTCCATTGAACATCTTGATTCATCATACCGTTTTCAATACTGTCGATAGTTTCACCGTCTTCAATAGGATTATCATTTTTCAAAATATATGAAGCTGCATTATAAGCATGGTTTACCACCCAGTTAGGGTCCATGTCATGGAAATGATACTGTAAATCCGGCAAAAACAAAGTACTCATTCCCACAGTATCTACAATCATATCATCAGTACCCTGAACATTAAAAAATCTGACATTTACACCAAAAAAGATAAAACGGTCTTCTTTTTGGAGTTTATGGGAACGAACATCTTCTGCTAAGAATAATTTTCCGCAATTTTGAAAGTAAAATGCTTCACAGGTAGGATAAAGTTCAGCTAAAGCATCTAAAAAATCCATGTCAAGATTAGCTCTTTCCAATGTGGGAAGTGCTGCTGCCAGCATATCTACACCCATAACCTGATATTTACATTCCCGAAAAATTCGTTCACGGTCTTCTTGACAATCCCACATCTGACTTATTAAAAACGGATCAAAACCCTTACCTTTAAAATCAGTACAGCCTGTTACCATAAGCTGTATGGGAACATCTCCGTCTTTAAACTTTGAAATATGTTCCAAAGCTGCAAAACCTGCGGTTTTTTCATCATGGCAAAAACATTCTGTCTTTCCTATATGTTTCTCCAATACAGCTATCATTTTATCTTTGTCAGGCATAACTACAGGATTTTTAAAAAGCATTTGAATAAGAAAAGGACCACCGGGATTAACAGCGTTTTTTTCATCTAAATCTTGTTCATATACTTCATTATTCATAAATTTATACTCCTTTTTATTATATTATTTTTGTTTTATTTATTTTATAATCCCTAGACATAATTTAATGAGGATTATTACCGTGTGTGATGATTAACTCCAAAAACTAAATACAATGTAAATAAAAATAAAAGCAAACCTATCCAATTATGTTCTATAAGCAGTTTAATTAGCATAATAAACAGCAAAGCTAAAATTAAAATAATAATTCCATTCATATATTATCTTCCTTTTTAACTGGATACAGTTGGAAATAAATATGCTGTGGCATAATAATTATTTTTGTGATAAATTTAATTATGCTTCTCCTCTTTGTTCTAACAGATTAAAAACATCATTCATATCCATTTCAAACATAATACTGTCTGCCTTTACAGGTGCAAAATAGTAGGCAACTTTTTCTATGCCAAACTCCTGTTCAATTTGTTTCCACTGTGCAGTGGGATAAATACAAAAAGCAAGTGTATCACCTCCAAGAGAACCCATATACCAACGAATTTGATATTCCGGTGATACATATTCCTGGATACTTCTGAGTGTGGTATCTCTGTCCATATATTCATCTGCATATGGAATAGCTTTGCTGACTCCGTTCTTTTTTAAGAGAATGTCAATTCCACGCTCTTTTTCTATTTCCATAGATTCAAAATGAATTTTATCTTTTTCAGGCAGTTTTTCATTAAAATATCTGATAATGGATTCATCAAAATCTCTCCAATCAATCCAAATTAATTCATTACTTTCCCAAAACGCATCTTCATATTTTTCGGGTGCTGACAAAAAAATTTTTATATCATCCATTTTTATATCCTCCTAATTAAAATTTATTGATTTTGCCTAATACAAAAGTTAAGCTTCTCCGCCGCACCAAAAAACAGTGGTACATTTTGGCTGTTTTATATTGATTTTTACTTTTTTATAAAATTGAAAGACAAAATGCCCTGCACAGCACTGCCACAAGGACAGACTAACGCAGGGCATAAAAAATCGGCAAACAGATACTCATATTTTTGTATAAACATAAGCAGTAAAAAAAATTTTTATTATATGTAAATATGGTATTTTCAAATTGTTCTGTTATTTTTTTCATTTTTTTCTTTCTCTTAATATAAAATAAATTTTTTTTATTTTACCATATTTTATTTTATAATAAAAGTTTTTTT
>JAHHUA010000186.1 GCA_020024235.1 Oscillospiraceae bacterium | reverse complement strand
ATATAGATTCTATAATTTTATGTGCGAAGAAGAAGAAATATATAATTTAGAAAAAAAATCAAAGAATGAGGAAGCAACAAATCATCAATCCACAAGTGAATTTGTATTAGCAATAACAGATTTGTCATTCAAATATGATTCGGATGAACGGATTTTAAAAAATGTGAATTTAAAGTTACGACATGGAGAGAAAATTGCCATTATTGGAGAAAATGGAAGTGGTAAATCGACATTATTAAAATTAATATCAGGATTTTTAGAACCCAATTCGGGAAAAATTGAGATAAATGGAATAGATGTTAAGACACTAGGTGTAGAAAAATTGCGAGAACATATAGCGGTTGTTACTCAAAATCCATATTTGTTTAATGGAACAATCAGGGAAAATGTCAATTTAAATGGAAAAGCAAAAGAGAAAAAAGTAATAGAAGCATGTAAAAATAGTGACGCTATGACATTTATCAGCAAATTGCATGGAAAGCTAGATCAACATATAGGAAAAAAGGGAACTCAACTTTCAGGTGGAGAGAAGCAAAAGGTTGTTGTAGCACGTGCGTTATTAAAAGAGTCTGAAATTCTTTTGTTGGACGAAGTGACTACAGGATATGATAAATTATCAAATGAAATAATGATAAAAAATATATGTGAGAAATTTAAGGATAAAGCCATGATATTCATCACGCATAATGAAAAAGAATTAGAAAATATAGATAAAGTATATCAACTTTCGGGTGGCTTGATCAATGAAATTGAAAAGAAAGGATAAAAGCCGATGAGACATGTAGTAGCAGAAGAATTAAAAAATGATATGATCCATTATCGTATGTTTACAGGATGTATATTGATTATTGTGGTTGCATTATTATCAAGGATTGATATGTTTCAAAAATTGATAGAGTTTGGAAATTCGCCTGAAGGTCCGGGATGGTATGCGGCATATCGATATTGTGTGTATGCATATAATACTCTTTTAGTTATCCCTATTGCGGTAACTTTTGCTGCAGGAGAGAGTGCAGAGATGGAGCTTCGCAGCAGATTCTGCCTGTTTAGTTATATTCGTTCTGGTAAAGAGAGTACCTGATAGCGAAAGCGATGGGACTTATTGTATCAGGTGGTATGATTGTTGTCTTTTCTATGTTTGTATTGTTAGTATTTAGTATTATAGGATTTGCAAAAATTCCAGCATTGGATCCTGAAAATATTAATTTGGCAGAAATACTCCAATGGGTGGCGTGTACTTTCCTGGTAGGATTTTTGAACGGTGCATTTTGGTCTGTGACAGGGGGAGCGGCAGCTGTTTTCACCAAAAACAGGTATATGGCTTATACAGTACCTTTTATTCTGTACTATGTTCTGACAGTCTTTCAGGAACGTTATTTTAGAAAATGGTTCTTTTTAAGCCCGAGGTATTGGGCAGATACATCCGTTTATGGAAATATTCCATGTATGTTAATCCTTTTGATTCTTACAATAGCTGTATCATGTTTTTTCTTGTGGACCATGAAAAGGAGGCTGGATTATGCATAATATAAAACAGGTTTTTCAAATAGCAAAACAAAATTTTTGTGGGTGGAGAAAAAATCCAAGGATTTATATGACTTTTATTTTAGCAGCGATTCTTTGTATCATGCTATCGAATCAGATTATCTCTCATGCAGTAAAATACGAAACAGTTCTTCAGATATTTGAACCTTTTATCTGGACTTATGGAGATGCATCTCACGTGATGTTATCTTCTTTGCTGCTGATGCTTTTGTTTGCAGATATGCCTTTTATCAATCAGTCGACACCATACTGGCTGATTCGTACGAAAAGAAGTGTATGGCTGGCAGGGCAGATTATTTATGTGGTATTTACTGCAGTAATCTATAACTTGTTTATGCTGGTAGTGCTTGGGATAATGGGAGCTCCGTTTTCTTTTTTGGGAAATGTCTGGAGCGAGACAGCTGCGATGCTTGGGTATGCCGGAGGAGAAAGCATTACGATTCCTGTATCAATAAAAACAATGGAAATATCAACACCTTATCAGTGTATGTTTTGGGTGTTTCTGCTGATGCTTTTATATACGTTGTTTGTTGCGGTTTTCATGTTGTTTTTAAATATTACATTAGGAAATATGGCAGGAATTCTGGGCGCATTTGCCCTAAACATTTACGGATTGCTTTTGAATCCTTCTGTTTTTCAGAAGTTATTTCATTTTACAGGCAGACTGGAATATAAAGCAAATGTATTGTGTGGTTGGTTATCTCCACTGAATCATGCTACATTTCCGATGCATAATTTTGGATATGATTTTCTTCCGGAACTGGCTGTCAGTATTGTGGGGTTTCTGATTTTAATTATTATTTTTATTATTCTGTCAGGAATCAAAATGAAAAAATATAATTTTTCATTCATGCAATTGGATGAGTAAGGAGAAAGTATGGAATATGCAATTAGTTTAAAAGACCTTTCCAAATCATTTAAAGAGGAAAAGGTATTAAAAAATATTACACATGAT
>JAHHUA010000185.1 GCA_020024235.1 Oscillospiraceae bacterium | reverse complement strand
TAAAACTATTGTTTTCGTTTTTTCTGATTGCTATAATAAAGCCGAATTAAATATAAAATATATTTGACAGCCTAAACAATATGTGATACAGTACAAAAAAGAAATAATTTTAAATACGAAGGATATAATTATGAATAAACAAGTAAAAATTGTGTTAAAAATAATAATTGTTGTTTTAATTTTGGGAATTTTTGCGTTTATATGGGGAAATTCAATGCTCAACGGCGATGATTCGGCATATATAAGCGATAAAATAGCCAGAATACTTTCTCCTGCAATAGTAAAAATTACACATATGACTTTTGATGAAGTAACAATGGGTGATATTGTGAGAAAAATGGCTCATTTTGCGGAATTTTTTGTTTTGGCAGTGGGACTTACGGTTTTTATAAAGAAAAATATATCACTTATAATGTTTATAGGACTTTTCACGGCAGTAGCTGATGAATTTATTCAAAGCCGCACATCAAGAACATCAAAAATAGATGATGTGGTATTGGATTTTTGCGGATTTCTCTGTGGAATGATTCTCACTTTAATATTTAAAATGGCATTAAAAGGTTTTTCCAATGCTCTTAAACGAAGAAAAAACAAAAGAGAAAAACAAAGAAGAAAAATTAACAGTATGCTGATAGATGAAAGTCAGGAAAAAATAATCAAAGAAGATGACAATATCCAAAACAATATATAGGAGAGAGGGAAACTTTAGATGATAAAAAAAAGAAGTTCCGTAAATAAAATTTGTATGTGGTGTGCCCTGATATTGCTTATTTTTATATGGGGAAATTCCTGTATAGGTGCTACAAATTCAGGTGCTGCCAGCGGAACCATAACAAAAGCCATTTTAAAAATAATAAACAGTTTTTTCGGAATCAATGTATCTTTTAATACACTGCATATTTTAATCAGAAAACTTGCTCATTTTACAGAGTATGCAGTATATGGATTGTTATTAAAAGGAGCTGCACAAACAAATGCAATAACAACTATGTTTATAGGTTTGCTCACTGCCGTAGCTGATGAATGTATACAGTATTTCACACCCGGCAGAGCTGCTTCTGTCAGAGATATTATAGTGGATTTTACAGGATTTGTCTGTGGTATGATAGTTTTTTGGATACTGAGAGCCATGTGGCATGAATTTCAAAATACTGTACTTAAAAAACACAGAGAAAAAAAGAACAGAACCCAAAATTAAAGAATATTAATAAAATCTCTGTTATGACAGTGAATATTTTACTGTGGTTTTATATTAAATTAAAGCTCTCCGTTGTTTTTATTTTGTTATGTGATATAATATAAGACATATGATAAAAACGGAGGAAATACATATGATATGCAATAAATGCAAAACAGAAACCGTAAAAAACGCTAAATACTGTCATAACTGCGGAGAAAAAATTCTTTTGGAAAATAAAGCCGTAAATCCAATGGATTGGGCAGATACAGAGTATGAAAGCGGAGAAAAACTTTGGGAACTGGCTAAATCAGGTGATGCCAAAGCTCAGAAGAAACTGGGAGATTGTTATGCAAACGGTGATTATGATGAAGATAATACCGAAGAAAATTTTGACCCATATAAAGAAGCTGTAAAATGGTATAGAAAATCTGCCCAACAAGGTTATGCTCCGGCTCAGTTTGCCATGGGTGAATGTTATAATTACGGTGACGGAGTAAAATCTGATGAAACAGAGGCTTTAAGCTGGTATAAAAAAGCCGCTGAACAGGGATATGTACAGGCTCAGTATGAACTGGCCGATTGTCTTTCCATTGGTATAACAGATGAAAAAGAAGCAGCCAAATGGTATAAAAAAGCGGCAGAACAGGGTTATGTTGAAGCTATGTTCTCATATGGGGACTGTCTTATGAATGGTGAAGGCGTAAAACAGGATATGGCTGATGCTGTAATTTGGTACAGAAAAGCCGCTAAACTTGGAAATACCATTGCTATGGTAAAACTGGGGGATTGCTATATGTACGGCAATGGAGTGGAGCCCGATGTGGAAGCAGGTATGAAATGGTATCAAAATGCCATTGATAAAGATGATGCAGTAGCTATGGTAAGGCTGGGGGACTGCTGCATGGAAGGCAGAGTTATGACAAAGAACGAAGAAAAAGGTCTAATGCTGTATCAAAAAGCTGCCAAATCCGATAAAAAATTTGCAATGCTCCGTTTAGGTGATTACTATTCCCGAAAGGAAAACAAGAATGAGGCTTTGAGCTGGTATAAAAAAGCCGCTGAAAGCGAAGATGTAACTGCCATGCTTAAACTGGGCGACTACTATGTAAAATTAGGAGAAAAAGACAAAGCCATAGAATGTTACAAAAAAGCGGCTCAGCACCGCTAGTCCGCCGCCCACCAAGTGGGCAGTCAGACGCGTTTTAAGGAATGTCAGTAATTTTTAATCATACTCTCGCGGCTAAAGTCTGCTGAAAACAAGAATATTGCCACCGAGTGGGCAGTCAGACGCGTTTTAAAGAATGTCAGTAATTTTTAATCATACTCTCGC
>JAHHUA010000184.1 GCA_020024235.1 Oscillospiraceae bacterium | reverse complement strand
AAATAAATTTATATTTCTTGTAACTTTATTTATATTGTTGTATAATTTATATATTAAATAAGAAAGACAGGAAATATAATGAATAAGGAATATCAACATTTAGTGAGAACTTTTGGACCTGTATATGATAAAAATTCACAAATTCTGATTTTAGGTTCATTTCCATCAGCTAAATCCAGAGAAGTAAATTTCTTTTACGGACATCCCCAAAATCGCTTTTGGAAAGTTTTAAGTGCAGTTTATAATTTACCTCTTGGTGAAACCATAGAAGAAAAAAAGAAATTTTTGTGTGAAAATCATATTGCATTATGGGATGTTATAGAAAGCTGTGATATTATTGGCTCCAGTGACAGCAGTATAAAAAATGTTGTTCCCACTGATATAAATATGATACTACAAAGTGCTGGTATTAAAATGATATTTTGTAATGGTGCCACATCTTATAATCTTTATATGAAATATTCATTTCCCCATACTGACAGAATTGCTGTAAAACTTCCTTCCACAAGTCCGGCAAATGCTGTTTTTTCTTTGGATAAACTGGTTAAATGTTGGTCAAAAGAAATAAAACATGATTTTTAAAAATAAAATTTAAGTTCATATAAAAAATCCCAATGCTAATGTGCATTGGGATTTTTTAATGGAATAGAGATTTATTTTTGATTAATATTTATCGTCATCGAAAGAATATCTGCTAGAGTTAGTTTCGGTTTGTTTAGCTGCAGTTTTTCCTGAATTTTTTTCATCATACAAAGTAAATTGATCCATCAAATGATTAAGCATATTTGCCTGGGAAGAAAGTTCTTCACTGGCTGCTGCGGATTCTTCACTGGTTGCTGAGTTTGTTTGTACTACAGCGGAGATTTGGTCAATTCCTGTTGTTATTTCTCTGATATTTTCAGCTTGTTTAATAGAGGCATCGCTGATAAGGTTCATAAGTCTTACGACTTCACTAACCTGCTGTGCAAGTGTTTCAAAGGAACCATTTGTCTTGTCAGCTACTTGTGCACCACGCTTAACTGTTGCTATGGAGCTTTCAATAAGTGCAGCTGTATTCTTAGCAGCTTCAGCGGATTTTCCTGCAAGATTTCTTACTTCATCTGCTACTACTGCAAATCCCTTTCCGGCATCTCCTGCTCTTGCTGCTTCTACTGCGGCATTAAGTGCAAGAATATTTGTCTGGAAGGCAATATCTTCAATAACTTTGATAATCTTTCCGATATCTTCTGATGTAGAGGAAATTTCGCCCATTGCATCAAGCATTTCTTTCATGTCTACCAATGTTTCCTCTGCCAGTTTACCGGATTTAGTGGAAAGATCACTGGCTTCTTTTGCATTTCCTGCGTTAGCCTCTACCTGTACGGAAACAGTATCCAACTGATTGGAAAGCTGTTCTATACTGCCTGCCTGTTCTGTGGAGCCCTGTGCCAAAGCCTGTGCTCCCATAGAAACCTGATCGGAACCTGCGCCGATTTGAGCTGCAGATGACTTAATATCAATAAATGTATTGTTAATATTTTTAAGAAGTTTAAGCATTGAGTTTTCGATTTGTTTTGTTTCTCCGGGGAATGTATTGCTGATTTGGAATGAGAAATCTCCATTGCCCAGCTTTTCCATCTCATCAGATGTTAGTTGGATAATTCTGCGAAGTTCTGCAAAAGCGTCCTGCATATTTCTGCAAGTATCACCAAATTCGTCTTTGCCATCATATGAAATATCAACATTGAAATTACCGTGGAGCAAAGCGTCAGACGCATCATTTACCTGTTTTAAAGGCACTGTAATAGCTTTCATAAGTTTTGCAATGATAATTCCACTTGCTATAAATGCCAATATAACTATCGCTATTGAAGTAAAAAGCATACTTCCATAGAGATTCTGTACTCTATCATTTCTTTCTGCGGTAATTTTTGTCTGAGCACTTGTAATATCCTGAAGCAAAGCTGCCTCTTCTTTTAAAAGCGGAAAAAGATTATTCATAAGAATTTCTGATGCAGCATCTTGATCTTTTTTTATGATATTGTTAAACTGATCAACATAAGGCTGCTGCTTTTTTATACATTCATCTACTTTTTCAAATAAAGATGGATCTACAGAAGAGGTTTTTCTGTACTCTTCCAAAAAGATTATATTATCTGAAATATTTTGATTACCGTCTTTCAAAAACTCATCTTTTAATTCTTGTGAGTCTGTTTGTACTGCAAAAGAAAAGTTTGCCGCTTCTGCCATTAGGTTTCTGCGCATATTCCATATCTTTTGAACATTGGGTATGGTTCTGTCAGCAATAGTTTCAATTCTTGAATGAAGGGAGTTCATACCCCAAAATCCCATAGCTGCAATTAACATAGAGAATACAATTAATACACCAAATGACAAAATTAATTTCTTTTTTACTTTTAAGTTTTTCATGTTTTTTTAAATCTCCATTCATGTATATTTTCTCATTTTTTTCCATTTAAATCATTGGTTTTAAAAATTTATATTTTAAAATATAACCTTTAAAACACATCTTAAATGTTTGGTTTCATTTTAATACATAT
>JAHHUA010000183.1 GCA_020024235.1 Oscillospiraceae bacterium | reverse complement strand
ATCATATATTTTGTATATAATCAATCTCAAAATATATTTTATTTTATAATAGTTTTCAAGGAAATTAAAGTAAATCCGTCATATTTCATAAAATATTAAAGTAATATTTTATAGTGTGTTCCAAAAACACTCTTGTATTTTATTAATGTTGTGATATACTTTTTATAGTATATGAAAAGGAGATTTTTACTATGAAAGCTTATGAAAGACTATTAAAGTATGTTACATATCCTACTGTTTCCGATGAAAACAGCCAAACATGCCCTTCCACTAAGCCACAGCTTACCTTGGGTGCGGATTTGGTTAAGGAAATGGAAGAAATCGGAATAAAAGATGTTTCAATGGACAAAAATGGCTATGTTTTCGGAACAATTCCATCTAATATTGATAAGAAAGTTCCGGTTATCGGATTTATTGCTCACATGGATGTAGCTTCCGATGCTCCTTCTGAAAATATAAAACCAAATATTATTAAAAATTACGACGGAAAAGACATTGTTTTAAACAAAGAAAAAAACATTGTTATGAAAGTTTCCGAATTTGAATCTCTCAAAGACTATGTGGGTATGGATCTTATTACCACAGATGGTACAACTCTTTTGGGTGCAGATGACAAAGCAGGTATTGCAAATATTCTCACATTTGCCGAAAGACTTTGCAGTGATGACTCCATTAAACACGGTGAAATCAAAATAGGCTTTACACCGGACGAAGAAATCGGCAGAGGTGCTGATTTATTTGATGTAAAGGGTTTTGGAGCTGATTTTGCATATACAGTTGACGGTGGTGCATTTGGTGAAGTTGAATATGAAACATTTAATGCAGCATCCATGAAAGTTACAGTAAACGGAATCAGTATTCATCCCGGCAGTGCCAAGGATAAAATGATTAACTCCATTTTGGTTGCCAATGAGTTTATTTCTCTGCTCCCCGCTATGGCAAGGCCTGAAAAAACTGAAGGATACCAAGGTTTCTTCCATTTAAGCGGAATTTCAGGTGAAGTTGAAAAAACAGAAATGAGTTTTATTCTCAGAGATCATGATATGAGTCTTTTAAACCTTAAAAAAGAATATGGCAAGAGAATCGGCGAAGAACTCAACAAAAAATACGGCGAAAATACAGTTATTGTTGATATAAAAGACAACTACCAAAATATGAAAGAAAAGATTATGCCTAATTTCCACCTTATTGACACTGCCTTTGAAGCTGTTAAGGAATTGGGCGGTACACCTGTAAGCCTTCCTGTAAGAGGCGGTACAGACGGATGCAGACTTTCCTTTATGGGTCTTCCCTGTCCAAACCTTGGTACAGGCGGACACAATTTCCACGGCAAATTTGAATATATTTGTATTCAGTCTATGGACAAAACCGTGGATTTACTTATAAAAATTGCTGAAAAATATGCTCAAAGCAATTTGTAAAAATTAATACCAGTATCCCTTTGCATTTTTAAATTGAAAGGATGGATCTATTTAAAAAACGGAGGAAAGATACCATGAAGAAAAAATTGTTAGGATTTATTACTATGACTTTGGGGACTTTACTTGCTGCCTGTGGTGTATACTTTTTTAAATTCCCCAATAATTTTTCAACTGGCGGCGTTAGCGGTATTTCGGTAATACTTGCAAAACTTATTCCCGATATTTCCGTAGGTACTTTGGTACTGATTATAAACGTAGCTCTGCTGATTGTCGGCTTTATCTTTTTAGGCAAAGATTTTGGCGGAAAAACCGTTTATTGCAGCTTACTTCTATCCCTTAGCATCAACGCTCTTGAAAAATTTATCCCCATGTCGGCTCCACTTACCAATCAGCCTTTTATGGAACTTTGTTTTGCAGTTTTGCTGCCATCTGTGGGAAGTGCATTTCTGTTTTACACAAATTCCAGCACCGGAGGAACCGATATTATTGCTATGATACTTAAAAAATATACATCCATGGATATAGGTAAAGCACTGCTTATGGCAGATGCTGCTATAGCCGTTACCTCAGGAATTGTTTTCGGCCCGGAAACAGGTTTGTTCTCTGTATTGGGACTTCTCAGCAAATCCTTTGTGGTAAACAATGTAATGTCTGTTTTGACAGTGTCAAAAAGCTGTACAATTATTGTCAGCAAAGTTAATTCTGCCACTGTATGTGATTTTATTACAAAAGAACTTCATCATGGAGCCACAGTTGTAAACTCAAAAGGCTATTATACCAATGAAGAAAGAGTTGTTATTATTTCTGTAGTTAATAAATCTCAAATTCAAACATTGCGTGAAGAACTAAGACTGATTGATCCAAAATCATTCTTGATAGTAACAAATACTAATGAAGCTTATGGACGTGGATTTAACATTATTTAAAATTTACATAATTAACAAAAAGCTGTACATATTACATATTGTGCAGCTTTTTCTATTTAGATAACTTTTTTATGAGTGATTTTTTCTTTCAGACAGCTATATTTATACAAGTACTAAAATAGAACATTTTGCTTTTTTCAAATTTTTAAATTATAATCTTGCTTTTTTTGCTAAAATCAGTTAATATAACTTATGT
>JAHHUA010000182.1 GCA_020024235.1 Oscillospiraceae bacterium | reverse complement strand
GAACAGCCACACATCTTGTTCCAATTTCTAACTCCATATTATCAAGTGCGTATCCTCGCTGCTGTATCAGTTTTAATTCTTTTTTCAATTCAACTGGATCTGTAATGGTATACTCTGTAATTTGCGGCAATTCCTGATGAATATATTCTTCAATAACATCTTCATCCAAAAAAGCCATCATTGCTTTTCCTGAACCCGTACAATACATTTTCACCTTCCAGCCTTGAATGGCTACACTTTGATTAAGCAATCCACTTGGATATACTGCCTCCAAATAAAGCACTTCATCATCATGCGGAATCGAAAAATAAGCAGTTTCACCTACCTCTTTCACCAGCTTTTGCAAATAAGGATATACAATATCTGCAGTACTGTTTCCCTCACTCATTGCACGATACAACAGAAAAATACTGTTTCCCAATTGAAATTTTCTACTGTCAGCATCTTGTTCCAAATATTCCATTGCAACAAATGTCATCAAAATATTGTGTACATTACTTTTGTATAATCCTAATTTTTCGCTGATTTCCGTAACACCCAGAGGCTGTTTTTCAATAAAGCAATTTAAAACCTGTATTGCTTTCTGTAAACTTTTTACTCTCACTTTTGATTCATCCATAATACCACACTCTTCTTTCCCTTTATCCATGAATTTAGAATATACCTACGCTCCTGTGTTCATCATAAAAAATCCATTCAAAATACCAGTAGCGAAATAGTATATGATAAAGTAAAAACAATACTTATACAAAATTTTCGGCTTATTCATGATAATTTTACGTTTATTTTTTATCATTTTTTACAATGAAATCTTGGTTTATTCGTATATAGTTTAACAGACTTTAATTAACAATCCACTGCAATTGGAATATTTTGATCATTGTGAAATCCCAGTTTTAGCAAATACTGGATATATATTTTGCAACTACCTTCCTTCACAGTAGATATTTAACCTATTGTAGCATAAACATGATAAAAATGTAAAGTAATCAACAATGAGGTAGTTGGATTGAACCAACAGGCACAGGAACCAAAATCCTGCATCTTCCCACTTGATGATATCCCATTAAAAGAAGCAGACAAAGAACAATCACCTGATCATGCTTGCTGCTTACATTGAAAGATGCGTAACATCGCTTTTCAAGTATTTATATCACAAAAATATCGAAAAATCAAAAAAAATAGTGATAAAAAGTCATATTTTAACCTTCTTTTAAATAAACATTTGCTTTTTCTTAAATTTCTGTTCATACGCTGTACATATTTCTCCGCTATACTGTAAAAGAAGTCAAAGGACACCCCCTTTACTTTCTGTCGAAAGCTGTTTCCCCGAACAGCTTTCGGCACCCCTTCCAATTTGATTACTGACCTATATTTGGTTTATAAATACCCTTCCCCTTAAACTCGATGAAGTTATGTCCATCGGAAAGAAAACCGAAACAAGTGTTTCGGTTTTTCTTTTGTACTTGCAAATACCGCCAAACTTGCTGCACAAAATACAAAACTAGAAGAGGAGTACCACTATGGAAAAACAAGATTATACATTTTTAGAAACATTTCCCTTTTGGACCCATCTATCCAAAGAAGAGCAGAACCTCCTTAAACAGAATACCAAAGAGCAAAAGTATCCAAAAGGCTACAATATACATCATGGCAGCGAAGAATGTGCTGGTTTACTGTACATTAAGCGTGGTTTTTTACGAGCATATATCCTTTCGGAAGACGGTAGGGAAATTACCCTTTATCGCCTATATGAAGGAGATGTTTGTATTCTTTCGGCAGCGTGCGTATTAGATGCCATTACTTTTGACGTATTTGTTGACACAGAATCTCCCTGCGAAATCTATACCGTCAGTGCGCCCATATTGCATGACTTGGCAGAAAAGAATATTTATGTAGAGGCATTCAACTATCGGATGGCAGCAGATCGTTTTTCCGATGTCATGTGGGCGATGCAGCAAATCTTATTTATGGGTATGGATAAACGCCTTGCCATTTTTCTGGTAGACGAATCGGCAAAATGTAAGTCTGACGAAATCCACCTCACACAGGAACAGATTGCAAAATACATGGGTACAGCACGGGAAGTGGTTTCCCGTATGGTCAAATACTTTGCTGGTGAAGGCATTGTCGAGCCTTTCCGTGGTGGTGTTCGTATTTTGGACAAAAAGAAATTAAAAAGCTATTTGCAATAAAAAAAGGACGGAAACACGTCCTTTTTCGTTTTTCGCCTATTTTTAGCAGTTTTTCAGTACCATGCACAGATGTGCAAGGCTGTTGCCGTGTTCTTTGAAGTCTGCAACAACTTTTTTAAATAAAGAACCCGTATGGCCTAATGTACGGAAGAATACAGCCAAATACTGAATCATATCTTCCTCTGTGCTGTCCTCATCCAAACACACGCTTAAAAAGAATTTGGCTACGCTGTATGCCCAGACAAAGTATACATAATTATCCCACAGACTTTCATCTAAATTGTGGAAAGGAATCCGTTGTTCTAATAGAAAGGCAACCATAATATTTTCCAGAAAATATTCTTTTCCTTTTATCCACTTGGCA
>JAHHUA010000181.1 GCA_020024235.1 Oscillospiraceae bacterium | reverse complement strand
GTATAATGGTTTGAATAATTTTAAAACTGATGACAATATTAAAAACAAAAGATTTTAAATTATATTTAGGCGGTGATATTATTTTTAAATTTACCGGATTTACACTGAAAGCAAATACAGCAGTTAATTTAGCTATAAGTAAAGCGGAAGAATTTGGACATACCTATGTAGGGACAGAACATTTACTTTATGGATTGGCAAAAGAGGGCAGTGGTGTGGGATTCACTGCTTTGAGAACCAGAGGAATTACAGCTGATAAAATAGAGGAAACACTAGTTAAAAATATAGGCAGAGGAATACCTATAACCCATTTAACACCGGAAAATCTGACAGTTCGAGGAAGAAAAATTCTCGAAAATGCCATAGAAGAGGCTAAAAATCAAAAGCAACCATTTGTAGGGACTGAGCATATATTAATTTCTATTTTAAAAGAAAAAGAAAGCTATGCAGTAAAATATTTGATTCAGCTTGGATTGGATCCACTGACTTTATATAAATCCATGTGTTCAGCACTGGGATATGAAAACAGAGATGATACTGTAAAAATGCAAAATAATACAAAACCAAACACTAAAACCAGTCCCAAAACCCCCTCTTTGGATAAATACGGAGTTGATTTGACAGAACAGGCAAGGCAGGGACTTATTGACCCTGTAATTGGCAGAGAAAAAGAACTTGCAATGGTTTTACAAATACTTTCCAGGCGAAGTAAAAACAACCCCTGTTTAATAGGAGAAGCGGGTGTTGGTAAAACGGCTGTGGCAGAAGCTTTGGCACAGAAAATTGCCGATGGCACGGCACCGGAAAATCTTCTTAACAAAAGAGTGGTTTCAGTGGATTTGACATCAATGGTAGCAGGTACAAAATACCGGGGAGATTTTGAAGAAAGAATAAAACATGTGCTTAATGAAGTGGTTTCTGCCGGAAATGTAATATTGTTTATTGATGAAATTCATAATATAATGGGAATAGGTGCGGCAGAAGGTGCAGTAGATGCAGCAAATATATTAAAACCACAGCTTGCAAGGGGTAAAATTCAATTAATAGGTGCTACAACAATAGAGGAATACCGAAAAAATATAGAAAAGGATAGTGCATTAGAACGGCGTTTTCAAAGTGTTTTGGTGGGAGAACCAACAGTGGAAGAAACCATTGAAATTTTAAAAGGTATCAGAGAAAAGTATGAGGATCACCATAAAATTATCATTACAGATGAAGCGCTAGAAGCAGCGGCAAACCTGTCCAAAAGATATATTTCTGACAGATTTTTGCCTGATAAAGCTATAGATTTAATTGATGAAGCAGCGGCAAAAGTTCGCATAGAAGGCAACAATAAAATTGACACACAATATATGGATATGGAACTTCAAAAATTAAAGGATGAAAAGGAAGAAGCTGTATCGGAACAGAATTTTTCTCTTGCAGCGGTTTTGCGTAATAAGGAACTCACTTTAAGTGAAAAACTTGATGCCTGTATGAAGAAAAATCAAATCAGAGAAAATATGAGATATATCCGCAAAGAAAATATCGCAGAGATAGTTTCACAAAAAACAGGTATAGATATTACGGAAATAAGTGAGGAACAATCTGATAAGCTTATTAAACTAGAGTATGAATTAAACAAACGAGTGATAGGTCAGCAAGAAGCGGTTTCTGCTGTTGTAAGAGCCGTAAAAAGAGGCAGGTTAGGACTTAAAGACCCTAATCGTCCTGTGGGAACATTTATATTTTTAGGTCCAACAGGTGTGGGAAAAACAGAACTATCGAAAGCTCTTGCAAAAAAACTTTTCGGCAGTGAAGATGACATGATTAGACTGGATATGTCGGAATTTATGGAAAAACACAGTGTATCAAAACTTATAGGTTCACCTCCGGGATATGTGGGCTATGACGAAGGTGGCCAGCTCACTGAAAAAATCCGCAGAAAACCTTATTCTCTTATCCTCTTTGATGAAATTGAAAAAGCTCATCCGGATGTACTAAATTTACTTTTACAGATAACCGATGATGGCATTTTAACAGATGCACAGGGCAGAAAAGTAGATTTTAAAAATACCATTGTGATAATGACATCTAATGTAGGGGCAAAACATATAGCAGATATGAGAAATGTGGGATTTAATGCCGATAAACTCAAAGAAAATAATGAAAATATAAAATCCGTGATGGTTAATGAACTCAAAAAAACTTTTAACCCCGAATTTATAAACCGAATTGATGAAATAATTGTGTTTAAAAAATTGGAATCGGACAGTCTTAAAATAATCACGCGTAATGCTGTATTTAAACTGGCTGACAGGCTTAATTCCATGGAAATTGCATTGGAATTTGATGATGATGTTATAAATAAACTTACTGAGGAAGCCTATGATAAAACCTATGGTGCCAGACCGATAAGAAGAAAAATTCAAAGTGAAATAGAGGATAAAATTGCTGATAAAATGTTAAATGGTGAGATTTCACCTGGTGATGAAATAGTATTTAAACTTTTGGAAAATGTTATTGTGGCTGATACTAAAAAGGCTGTTAAACATGCTCTTTGTAAAAAAAATAACTAAAATGC
>JAHHUA010000180.1 GCA_020024235.1 Oscillospiraceae bacterium | reverse complement strand
ATACAAATGGCAACTGACATGGTTGAAAAAGCAAAAGAATATGTCGAGCCACTATTTCATGAGTATCTTGACAGCCAAAGTGTGACAGACTATGAAATTACGCAAACAAATTACGGCTTTATCACCGATGACCCAGTGGTTTTTATAATCGGATACCAATATACGGTTGATGATTCCGAATTTTTATATGGCTATAAACTGAAATTGAATGAGAACCAGACCTTTACTGTACTTGAAGAAGGGAAGTCTGTTTGTGAATTTATTATGCGATAAAAAGTTGTTTGTTCGACTATTCCGATTATCCTGACAGTCTAACTCTATAGCTAAAACAGTTGAACTTGTCAAAGTTGATTTCGCAAACAGATATTTTAAAAAGTGAGGATTTCTTATGAAAAATAAAAATCTTATAATTTCTTTGATGATATTGGGAATAATCGCCCTTTTGGTCTTTGGAGCCTTGTTATACCAAAATCATAAAAAGTATGATGGGTCTACATTAGAAAGTCGTGAACTTCTTTTAGATAAAACCTTTAATAAAAGCGGAGAAAGACAATGGTCAATTGCAACAGAAACAAAAATAAATGACTATATTGTCAGCGGTGCATATAGTACAGACAACAAAAGCTCCCTTGCCGTTTTCAAACCTGTTGGGAATAACAAATACAAACTTATAACATCTACAAAGCGAAATAACGATGAAATCATTCTAAGTTCTATCATGATAAATAACCACTTCTATGATCTAATTTGGTTTAACGGAGCACAGACAGAATATGCGGAAATTATGTATACCATCAATGGAAAATCACAGGAACCGGTGCGATATAACACCTCTGAAATGAATATTATCTATACAGAGAACCATGAAAAAGATTATACAATTCACGCTGCTTTTTATGATAAGAGTGGAAATAAGTATGAATAAAAAAATCTGCTTTCCTTAATATAATTAGTTTTTCAAATCTGATTTTATATTTTATTATTTTATAAGGTTATGAATAAATCCTCATTTTTCATATACTTTACAGCAAAATCCGCTCTTTCGGGGTCAGTTTTCGTGTTACCTTTTTCGTGTTACCTTCATGGATTTCAAAGTAAAGATAAACTTCGGTTACTACCAAGTATTCATATTTTCAACTTCATGGATCATTTTTTATACCTTTTGCACATCACAAGCAAGTTTTCAATCATTGTTTTTATGCAAAGTATTCTTCTTCAATTTTACACTTAATTTGCTGATTCTTATTTTTATCTAATTTTACTTAATCCTGATATAATAAATTCAAATTATTAAGCAAAATACATATTTTTTCTTAAATCTCTTCTGAGATTATCTTTTTGATAAGACAGATGTTTTTGCGTATAATTTGTTTGTGGACAGAATATATCTTTCCCTTTTTATCTGCAAGGTGGTCATTGCAGCACACCTGTGCAAATAAAAATATTTTTACTTCAATTCTTTAATATGATTGAAAATCGATGAGGTGACAGATGATGAATCAAGAAAAAATTGCAAATCAGTCTGAGGAAACAAGCAAAAAAACAGGCTGGAAAATTGGCTTAGTTATTTGTTTTCTGGCAGCATTATTTTGCGGCACTGCTGCTTTAAGCAAACAAAATATTTTGATGAATACAATAGGCGCTGTTGTACTTGCAATTGGAGCAGTGTTTTGCGGCAAAAAAAGCATATCGGAAAAACATCACAAATTTACTACAAGAGAAATTGCATTTATTGGTGTGATGAGTGCGATTGTATTTGTTTCTAACTACATTTCTTTCCAAATTCCATTGGCAATCGGCGGTGATATTACCCGTATCCATGTTGCAAATTCTTTCTGTTTATTAGCAGGTCTTACCCTGGGTCCTGTTGCCGGAGGTTTTTCCGCAGGTATCGGCTCTATGCTATATGATTTCACCGTTCCTCAGTTTGTTGCCGGTTCCCCTTTCACCTTTGCCTTTAAATTTGCTATGGCATATGTAGCTGGAATTGCTGTTGGCAAACAGAAGGGTAAAATTTCTGCTGCAAAAGTAATCACTGCAGGCATCCTCGGTCAGATTACCTATATCGTTTTATACATCGGCAAAAAATTTATTACCTACAATTTCTTACACCAGGAACCTCTCAACGTTACCCTCGCCGCTTGTGGTACCAGTTTAGTAAGTTCTCTGATCAATGCTGTTATCGCAGTTATCATTGCTTCTTTGTTAGCTCCGGTATTCCGCAAAATTACAGCTTCACGTTCTTAAAAAATTAGAAACGCACCTTTTAAGGATATTTCCAAAAATATGATATAATTTACGCAAAGGGATTAAATTCTTTTACATCCGACGTTCATTTTTAAATGGAGTGGTACAGTATCAACTGCACCACTCCTATTTTTATTCAGCTACACTCATAAATGAATCCATCATACTACCTATAAAGAGAAACAATTTAAATGAACTTTATCTGTTTTACAAAAGAAAGCAAATTGATTTTTAAATTTATCATCATTACTTATCTGTAAAATCTGACCTCTTTTTATTTTCAATGTTGTATAAAGCATAAGTCTTGCTCTGCGTATAAACGGACAACATTTTGTTTATACT
>JAHHUA010000018.1 GCA_020024235.1 Oscillospiraceae bacterium | reverse complement strand
CTTTTACAGGAAGTGGATAAAAAAGCGTCCCGTACTAAAAAAATTGATGAATATGAATTTTTTATTCAAAATTTAAAAAATCCTAATTCAGCATATACAGCAAATTTTCTCTGTAAATTTGTACCATATCCTTTTCCGCCCATAGGTCAAATTGATGCAGGTTTAGCTACATACACAAAATTTCCCATTAAAAATGCTGAAAGGCATTCTCTGCCCTGTCCTTTTAAATATCCTGTAAGAATTGCCAATATGAAACGCTGTCTGTTGGAAACCAGCTTCAGACTTGAAACTGGGAAAGATTTAGTGGTATATAATCTGCATTTGGAAGCTTATAATGACGGTGAAGGTAAAATTGCTCAAACTAAAAAAATAATTGAAATTTTGGAAACAGAATATGCAAAAGGAAATTATGTAATAGCTGGCGGCGATTTTAACCAGGCAATGTATGGTACAATGGAAAAATATCCTGTTCAAAATGCTGATTTATGGGCACCGTCAATTATGGAAAATGATATTTTACCAGATGGTTGGGAATTTGTTTTTGATGACAAAACCCCTACCTGCCGACTTTTAAACAAACCCTACACAGATAGAAAAACTCACCAATTTTATGTAATTGACGGATTTATTGTTTCCCCCAATGTGGAAGTTGAAAGTGTGGAAACATTGGATTTAAATTTTGAAAATTCAGACCACAACCCTGTGGTAATTGAAGTAAGTATTAAATAAAACTTATGTCAAAAAAACTGCAAATTATACAGCCATATAAATCTGTGTAAATTTGTCAGAACTTATTTTAAAATAATTTTTATAAAAATAATGCCTGTAAAAATTCTATGGAGTTTTAACCATGGAATTTTTACAGGCTGTTTATTTTTTATGGAGTCAATTTAAAGGACTTTACCATTTTATGATTTAATTATTTGAAAAACAACGGAAGTTTTTCAAGAAAAATAATATCTTTTCTGTCAGCAGCATCACCTTCTGCCAATACTGCTGCTTCCCCTACTATGTTGCCCCCTGCTTTTTTTACAAGTTCAGCCAAGGCATACATGGATTCACCTGTACTGATTACATCGTCAACTATAAGCACTTTCTTGCCTTTGAGTGCGTTTATATCACATTCATCTATGAAAAGTGTCTGCATTTTTTCTGTAGTTATGGATTTAACACTGACCTCAATGGGGTTTTTCATATAGAGTTTTTTGCTCTTTCTGGCTAAGATATAGTTTTTGCCTGATTGACGAGCCATTTCATAAGCAAGAGGTATTCCTTTGGATTCCGCTGTCAGCATAATGTCAAAATCAGGTGCTTTTTTTAGCAGCTCTTCTGCACATTTAACAGTGAGTTCTACATCGGAAAACATAATAAAACCCGCTATTGACATTTTTTCATTGACAGGACAGATTTTAAGTTGTCTTGTAAGTCCTGCCACTTTAAGAGTATAAAATTCTTCCATTTTAATTATCTCCTATCTATTAAAGGGGAGGCCATGAAAGCGGTTTGCCGCCAAGCACATGAAAATGTATATGTTCGACAGTCTGTCCGCCATCCTCACCGCAGTTATTGACAATTCTATAACCCTTTTCAAGTCCTAAATCTTTGGCAATTTTTGCAATTACAAGGAATATATGCCCTATAATTTGGGCATTTTCCGAAGTTAATTCATTACAGGATTTTATATGTTCCTTTGGTACAACCAAAAAATGTACAGGAGCCTGTGGATTTATGTCATAGAACGCATAAACTTTTTCGTCTTCATAAATTTTTTTTCCGGGAATTTCCCCTGAAATTATTTTACAAAATAAGCAGTCCATTTTATCTCCTTTCCCCATAAATATATGGTATTTTATTTTGTCATTTCTCCAATAAGGTCGGTTACCTTTGCCAAAGCCTCATCAATCTTATAAATATCCGATGCACCACCCATTGCAGAATCCGGCTTTCCGCCGCCGCTGCCGCCTACCATGGAAGTTATTTCTTTAATGAGTTTGCCGGCATGTACACCTTTTTCAATGGCATTTTTTCCGCAGGCTGCCATAATGCTTGCCTTTTCGCCGTTAATGGATACCAAAACACCAACCATATTAGGAGCATATTCTTTAATCTTATCGGACATTTTGCGGAGAGCTTCAACCTTAACTCCTGTAAATGATGCCGTTACACATCTGATTCCGTTTACATCAACAGCATTGTCAAGAAGGGTGCTGGTTCTTATATCAGCGATAATTTGAGTAAGTCTGTCCAGTTCCTTTTCCTTGGCTTTAAGTTCCTCAGCTATTGCCGCAGTCTTTGAAGGCAATTCACTTATGCTGCCTGCTTTAAGATTTTCAGCAGCCTTTAGCATAATGGAATTATTTTGATCCATAAGCTTAAGAATACCTCTGCCTGTTACAGCTTCAATTCTTCTTACACCTGCTGCTACAGAAGATTCCTTAACAATTTTGAAAAGTCCGATTTTAGCTGTATTATCTACATGAGTACCGCCACAAAATTCAATACTTCTGTCCCCTGCATTTACAACACGGACAATATCTCCGTATTTTTCACCGAATAATGCCATTGCACCTAACTTTTTAGCTTCTTCAATAGGCATTTCCTTAGTTACAACCGACATTGAGGATAAAATCATATCATTTACAAGATATTCAACCTTGTCAATTTGTTCAGGTGTCATAGCGTCAAAATGAGAAAAGTCAAATCTGCATCCATAAGGGTCTACATAAGAGCCTGCCTGATGAACATGACTGCCCAATACTTCCTGCAATGCTCTCTGCAAAAGATGGCAGGCAGAGTGGTTTCTCATAGTTGCATTT
The DNA here is from genome assembly GCA_020024235.1 of Oscillospiraceae bacterium. GTDB lineage: Bacteria > Bacillota > Clostridia > Oscillospirales > Ruminococcaceae > JAHHUA01. The sequence continues at coordinate 14,809 of JAHHUA010000018.1, read as the reverse complement.
CTTGTTTTGGAAGAAACCTGAGCTATAACTGTGTCATTTTCTGTCAAAATGCCGTTTACCATTTCACCTGTATGCATAATAAGTCCTGTAGGAGATTTTTTGGTATCTAAAACTTTAAATTCCATATCTCCGGATTTAATTGTACCCACATCTCCTACCTGTCCGCCGCTTTCGGCATAGAAGGAAGTTTTATCAAGGACAATCATACCTATTTCGCCTTCGGAAATAGAGGAAACTTTTTCACCTTCGGAAACAATAGCCAAAATTTTAGCTTCCTGTGTAAGTGTATTGTAACCTGTAAATTGACTTTGAAGATTAAGTCCTGCTAAAACATCGCTCTTCCAGCTTTCAAAATTCATAACAGCTCTGGCTTCTCTGGCTCTTACTCTTTGTTCCTCCATTTTTTCCAGAAATTCGTCTTCATTAAGTCTGATACTGCGTTCTTCCAAAATTTCTCTGGTTAAATCTATTGGGAAACCGAAAGTATCATAGAGTTTGAATGCCTCTTCACCTGACATAATTTTTTCGCCTTTAACAGATTCTTTTTCAATCTTATCGGCAATAACAGAAAGAAGTTCCATACCCTGGTCAATGGTTTTAGCAAAGCGTTCTTCTTCAACTTTGATAACTTTAATGATATAATCCTTCTTTTCCACAAGTTCAGGGTAAGCTGTTTCATTTTCTTTGATAACTGTTTCGCATACTTTATAAAGGAATGGGTCTTTAATTCCGATTAATCTGCCATGACGGGCAGCTCTTCTGAGAAGTCTTCTGAGTACATAACCTCTGCCCTCATTTTGAGGTACTACTCCATCACCTATCATAAATGTTGTACTTCTGATATGGTCTGTAATAACACGGAGAGAAATATCGGATTTTTCATTTTCGCCGTATTTAATTCCTGCAATTTTAGAAATATGTTTCATTATATTTTGTACAGTGTCTACTTCAAAAAGATTATCAACACCCTGTACAATGCAGGCAAGTCTTTCAAGCCCCATACCTGTATCTATATTTGGATGTTCAAGAGGTGTATATGTGCCATTTCCGTCGGAATCAAACTGGCTGAATACATTATTCCAAACTTCCATATATCTGTCGCAGTCACATCCTACTTTACAATCAGGTTTGCCGCAGCCGTATTCTTCGCCACGGTCATAATAGATTTCCGAAGATGGACCACAGGGACCTGAACCATGTTCCCAGAAATTATCACATTTTCCGTTTTCATCTTTATAAAATCTGATAATTTTTTCGGCAGGCACACCGATTACTTTATTCCAGATTTCAAAGGCTTCATCATCTTCATAGTAAATGGAAGGATAAAGCCGTTCAGGTTCCATACCTATAACTTCGGTTAAAAATTCCCAGCTCCACTCTATTGCTTCTTTTTTAAAGTAATCACCAAAGGAAAAGTTTCCAAGCATTTCAAAATATGTGCCATGTCTTGCTGTTTTTCCTACATTTTCAATATCGCCTGTTCTTACACATTTTTGGCAGGTTGTAACTCTTTTGTTTGGAGGTGTTTCCTGTCCCAAAAAATATTTCTTCAAAGGAGCCATTCCCGAATTTATAAGAAGTAAGCTGGCATCATCTTTAGGAATCAATGATGCACTGGGTAAAATTGTATGGTTTTTGCTTTCAAAAAATTTAAGAAATTTTTCACGCAGTTCATTTACACTTTGCCATTTCATAAAATATATCTCTCCTTATTTTAGTTTACAAAAAAAGCTTTCATCCCCTCAAAAAAAGGGACGAAAGCATAAATTCCGTGGTACCACCCATATTACAGCATAATTTAAAAAGCTGTCACTCTAGTAAATTTAACGCATATATTACGTCGGTGTTTTATTCACCGAAGCTCCGAGACAGCCCCCGCCTTTTTTTCGTAAAAGCTCTCACCTTTTGCTTTTTTCTCTGTGGCGAATTATTACAGCGGTTTTTCTCTTCACAGCTTGTTATTTTATTATAATAAAGACATTATAAACTTAAATTTAAAAAATGTCAATAACAAAAGCAGTATTTATTTGCTGTATGACTTTAGAATAATTCATGTATACTTGGAAATTTTTTCATAGTTTAGTATCTGCAAAAATTGTTAATACTTTCGGTAAAAGATATTGGGAAGTGTTAATTTGTATTATAATAAAGTGGAAATATGCGGAATAAATACCGCTGAATTAAAAACCATGAAAGAAAACGAAAAAATTGAACTTATTATAAAAGCTCAAAACGGAGATAAAGATGCTTTGGACAAGGTAGTATGCGGAAATCTGAAATTAGTTTTAAGTGTGGTGCAGAAATTGGGCAGCAGAGGACAGGAAGCAGATGATTTATTTCAAGTAGGTGTAATAGGATTAATTAAAGCTGTAAAAAATTTTGACACTACAAAAATGGTTAAATTTTCGACTTATGGTGTCCCTATGATTTTAGGTGAAGTCAGGAGATTTCTCAGGGATAACAACTCACTGAGAGTAAGCCGTTCCACCCGTGATTTAGCTTATAAAGCCATGCAGACAAAAGAAATACTGACAGCAAAATTTGACCGTGAACCCACTGTAAATGAAATTTCCACAGAACTTAATATGCCTGTTTCGGAAATTGTAGTGGCTTTGGAAGCAGTGGTTGACCCTATTTCTATTTATGAACCCATGTATTCCGATGATGGGGATTCGGTTTTTATTATGGATCAGCTTGGGGACAGAAATTGCGATGATGACTGGATAAATGAAATTCATATGAAAGAAACCATAAAAGCTTTAAGTCAGCGGGACAGGGAAATTTTAAATCTCAGATTTATAAAAGGCAAAACACAAATGGAAGTTGCAGAAGAAATAGGAATAAGTCAGGCACAGGTATCAAGGATTGAAAAAAATGCCCTTTCTAAAATAAAAGATTAGACTCAGTTTGAACAGTTTTTATCATTTACAATTTAAGTATAATATTGACTTATATCTTAATTAGTGATAACATATAAATTGATAATTTATGTCAGAAAGGACTGATATTTGCTATGTCTTCTAATTGTTCACACAACTGCTCTCAGTGTCAGGAAAAATGCAGTGACAGAAAAGCAGATTGTTTTTTGGAAAAACCTCATGAAGGTACTAAAATAAAAAAAATTATCGGTATTGTCAGTGGCAAAGGCGGTGTTGGTAAATCATTTATAACCGGTTTATCCGCTGTTGTTTCCAAAAGAAACGGTTATAAAACCGCTATTATGGACGCTGATATTACAGGACCGTCCATTCCTAAAATGTTTGGTATCAGCGGTATGGCTAAAGGTGATGAAAGCGGTATTATCCCCAGCGAAACTTCTACAGGAATTAAAATTATGTCTCTTAACCTTTTGGTGGAAAACCCCACTGACCCGGTTATTTGGAGAGGACCTGTTATTGCTGGTATTGTAAAACAGTTTTGGTCAGATGTTCTTTGGAATGATGTTGACTTTATGTTTATTGATATGCCTCCCGGAACAGGAGATGTTCCTTTGACTGTATTCCAGTCCATTCCCGTTGACGGCATTATCATTGTGACTTCTCCTCAGGAACTGGTTTCCATGATTGTTGAAAAAGCTGTAAATATGGCTAACAAAATGAATATTCCGATTTTGGGCATGGTTGAAAATATGAGCTATGTTCAGTGTCCCGACTGCGGAAAGAAAATAAAAATATTCGGTGAAAGCAAAATTCAGCAAATTTCCAAAGAAAAAGGTATTCCTGTTATCGGTGAAATACCTGTGGAACCTGCTCTTGCCGCTTCCTGTGATAATGGTGACATAGAAAACTTTGACAGTCAGTGGATGAAAGATATTTCCGAAAATTTGCTCAAATATGTTATCAAACAGTAATATAGCCTTTGGTTTTTAATTAAGTAATATATAAAATTAATTTTACCCCTTGAGAATTTTACTAACTTTTAAATAAGTTTTTAATTAAAATCTCAAGGGGGTTTTTATGCAATTTTATATATTAGAAATGAAAACAGGCATTACTGATTTTTGTCAGTTTGTTTTGTGGCTTTTATATATTTACAGTGATATTCCCCATAGGTTTCACCTATAATTTCTTTTTTATAAAGGCTTTCATCAAAATTCGGGAAATATGTATTTCCTTTAAATTCCCCTTCAATTTCCGTTATATAGAGTATATCACACAAAGGCAATGCCTGTTTATAAATTGACCTTCCACCTGCTATAAAAATTTCTTTTTCAGGAAACATTTTTATAGCTTCATCAAGTGTTTTGGCAGTATAAAGATTTTCCCCAGAAAAATTTTTTGAATCTGAAACTATTATATTTATGCGATTTGGCAAGGGTCTGCCTATACCTTCATAAGTTTTTCTTCCGAATATAACCACATTTTCCATAGTAAGTTTTTTAAAATGTGCCATATCTTCAGGGATATTCCAAGGCATATAAATTCCGTCCCCGATTAGTTTATTTTTATCATATGCAACAATTAAATTTATCATATTTTCACCTACATCACTATAGCTCCAAAGGGCATAAGAGCCAGTTTTGCCAATTTAAAATGCTGTATGCCAAAAGGTATTCCGATTATTGTGATACAGCAAAGTACCCCCATAATTGCAGAACATATAGCCATGGGTATACCTGACACAATAAGCCAAATAATATTGCAAAGCAGTGAAACAGTGCCCCCTCCGTAAATTACATTTTTACCAAAAGGGAAAAAGCTCAGTGCGGCAAATTTAAAACATTGTACTCCCACAGGTGCTCCAATTATTGTTATACACCAAAGACAGCCTGCCATTATCCAACCAAGTCCGCTGAAAAATCCCCCAAAGATAAACCACAAAAAATTACCTAAGCATCCCATATTTTTCCCCCCATAAATTGTTATAAAATTATATAAATTAAGGGGTATTTTAATAAATACCCCTCTTTTTTGAGAATCGCTAATTTCATTATATATCGATAATCAAAAGAATATATCAACAGAACATACTTAAAATTAGTTTTATTCTGAAAAAATTATTCAATTACCATTTCATAGTATTCTTCTTCATCTTCCTCATCTATGTATGGTACGGCATAAAAGCGTTTTCCGATAAGTTTACGCAAGCTTTGAATATTTGATAAATTCAATGCACCAAACTCCTGATAACAGGTAATTTCACTTGTTTCATTTAATTCTTCATAGAAATCCGTAACAAATACATAAAATTCATCTAAAATCCCCTCAATGGGAACCTGGGGCATATTCTGAGGGGTACCATCAGCCTCTTCATAGCATTGAGGTTCAAATTCAAATGTAAGAGATGTTACAAAAATATCTTCATTGTCATAAGGGGACTTGGTTTTGTAAATCCCCTCTTCAATTTCCTGAAACTTTGGTTCTTTGTATTTTTCTGGTGTGTAGTTTTTAAAATTTTTCATAAAATTATCCTCTATTTTGTAAAGTAATCCACAGCACCACGGAAAATAGGTTGATCAGAGTTTCCGTCCATATTTTTGAAAATATCCTTGCCTGATCTTTCGGAATGTCCCATTTTACCTAAAACTCTGCCGTCAGGAGATGTGATACCTTCCACTGCCAAAAGTGAACCATTGGGGTTATATCTTATATCAAGTGTCGGATTACCTTCTAAATCCACATATTGTGTGGCAATTTGACCGTTTTCAATCATCTTTTGAAGTTCATCTTCCTGCATTACAAATCTGCCTTCACCATGGGAAATTGCCACTGTGTGAATATCATCTACATTGGTGTGCATAAGCCATGGGGATTTATTGGAGGCAATTCTTGTTCTGACAAGACCTGATTGATGGCGTCCGATTATATTATATGTAATTGTGGGGCTGTTTTCATCAATATCCACAATATCACCATATGGTACAAGTCCCAGTTTAATAAGAGCCTGAAAACCATTGCAGATACCCAGCATAAGTCCGTCCCGTTTTTGTAAAAGCTCTCTGACAGCCTGGGTAATTCTTGGATTTCTAAAGAATGAAACAATAAATTTAGCAGAACCGTCCGGCTCGTCCCCACCTGAAAATCCTCCGGGAATTGCTATGATATTAGCTTCCTTAATAAGTTTTTCAAATGCTAAGACAGATTCGTTAATTCTTACAGGCTTAAGGTTATTAACTACAAAAATTTCTGTTTCTGCTCCTGCCTTTTCAAAAGCTCTGGCTGTATCATATTCACAGTTTGTACCCGGGAATACCGGTATAAGAACCTTTGGTTTGGCAATTTTTGTGCCGAATGAAGCATGAGTTTTTGCTTTATAAGAAATCTTTGGCACATGAATTTTAGGTGTGGGAACTTTAGTTGGGAAAATAGGTTCAAGTTTATTTTCCCATGCCATTTGAACTTCTTCCATGTCAATTTCCGTATCGTTTACTGCAATGCTGTATTTTTCAGTGGTTTCACCCAGCAGTAAAGCTCCGTCAATACTGTCCTTAGCTTCCAAAATGAAAGCTCCGTAAACAGGATTAAACATTTCATTTTCAGGTACATTTTCACTGAATTTAAAGCCTATGCCGTTACCTACACACATCTTGGTAATACCTGCGGAAATACCGCCCATACCCACTGTCCACGCGGAAATAACTTTGCCATCAGCTATGAGTTCTTCAACTTTATCCATAACTTCCTTTACACTGTCCAAATCGGAAATCATATCTTCGTCATATTTAGGTGCAATATAGTAAACATGGCTTCCTGCTTTTTTAAATTCAGGGGAAATTACTTTTTGGGTATTTGCTGTGCTGACAGCAAAGGAAATAAGTGTAGGTGGTACACTGATATCTTCAAATGTACCGGACATGGAGTCCTTACCGCCGATAGCACCGACTTCAAGTTTAAGCTGAGCGTCCAATCCACCCAAAAGTGCTGCCATTGGTTTGCCCCAGCTTTCTTCATTTCTGCCCAGTTTTTCAAAAAATTCCTGGAATGAAAGCCAGCATCTCTTTCTGGAACCTCCTGTAGCAATAAGTTTTGCAACGGATTCAATTACAGCGGATTTTGCACCTGCATAGGGTGAACGGGAAGAAACTTCCGGATTATATCCCCAGCTCATAAGAGAACAGGTGTTGGTATCACCGTATCTTACAGGGATTTTGGCGCACATAGCCTGTGTAGGTGTAAGCTGATGTTTTCCTCCGAATGGCATAAGTACGGTACCGTTGCCCACAGTGGAGTCAAATCTTTCACCTATGCCCTTTTGTGAACATACATTGAGAGATGATACATTTTCCATCCAGCGGGTTTTTATATCTTTCATTTCCAAAGTCTGAGAAAAATATTCAGGAGCTTTAACTACAACATTCATATGTTTATCAGCACCGTTGGAGTTTAAGAAATCTCTGGAAAGGTCAACGATTTTCTTATCATTCCATGTCATTATAAGACGATTTTTATTTGTAACTGTAGCTACGGGAATAGCTGATAAATTTTCTTTTTCAGCCAATTTAATGAATTTATCCATGTCAATAGCTCTTACAACTACAGCCATTCTTTCCTGGGATTCACTTATTGCAAGTTCTGTGCCGTCAAGTCCGTCATATTTCTTTGGAACAAGGTCAAGGTTAATATTAAGTCCATCTGCCAATTCTCCGATAGCTACCGATACACCGCCTGCTCCAAAGTCATTGCAGCGTTTGATAAGTCTTGTGGCTTCTCCGTTTCTGAAAAGTCTTTGAATTTTTCTTTCTTCGGGGGCATTTCCCTTTTGTACTTCTGCTCCGCAAGCGGAAAGAGAATCCACAGTATGTGATTTGGAAGAACCTGTAGCACCACCACAGCCATCTCTGCCTGTTTTTCCGCCCAGAAGAATAATTACATCACCGGCTTCAGGCACTTCTCTTATTACATTTTCTTCGGGAGCTGCTGCAATTACCGCACCTGCTTCAAGACGCTTTGCCACATAACCGGGGTGGTAAATTTCGCTTACCTGCCCTGTAGCAAGACCGATTTGATTTCCATAGGAGCTGTAACCCTGAGCTGCTGTTGAAGTGATTTTGCTTTGAGGAAGTTTGCCTTTTTTGGTTTCGGAAAGAGCAGCCAGCGGATTTGCGGCACCTGTAACTCTCATAGCCTGATAAACAAAGCTTCTGCCTGAAAGGGGATCACGGATTGCACCGCCCAAACAGGTAGCTGCACCACCAAAAGGTTCAATTTCTGTGGGGTGATTATGAGTTTCGTTTTTAAACATAAGGAGCCAGTCCTCAAGATTGCCGTCATGGTTTACTTTAATCTTTACTGAACAGGCATTAATTTCTTCGGATTCATCAAGGTTTGTGAGAAGTCCTTCTTTTTTAAGGTATTTAGCACCGATTGTAGCTAAATCCATAAGTGTAACAGGTTTTTGTGTTCTTCCTAAATTTTCTCTTATGGAAAGATAGTTTTCATAGGATTTTTGAATTTCATCACATTCAAACTTAACACTATCCAAATGAGTGGAGAATGTAGTGTGACGGCAATGGTCTGACCAGTATGTGTCAATCATCTTAACTTCGGTGATTGTGGGGTTTCTCTTTTCGGTATTTTTAAAATAATCCTGACAACAGAGAATATCATCTATATCCATGGCAAGTCCGTTTTCTAAAATATATTTTTCCAAATCGGTTTGGCTCATGGAGATAAATCCTTCCACTGTGGCAACCTCTGTGGGTATTTCAAAATTATCTTTTAAGGTTTTGGGAAGCTTTAATGATGCTTCTCTGGATTCCACAGGATTAATAAGGAATTTTTTAATATTCTCACGGGTTTCATCGGAAATATTTCCTTCAAAAATATAAATTCTGGCATTTTTAACTATGGGGCGTTCTTTTTGAGTAAAAAGTGAAATACATACTGATGCAGAATCTGCTCTTTGGTCAAACTGCCCCGGCAGATATTCTATTCCCAAAACATAACCTTCAGTTTTTGGCAATTCATCATATGTAATGTCAATGGGAGGCTCTGAAAAAACTGTTTTCACAGCATATTTAAAATCTTTGTCGGTAATATTTTCCACATCATAGCGATTGAAAAGTCTTACCTTTGTTATACCACATTCAGGATAGGCATTTTTAAGCTGAGTATAAATGCCGTCTGCCGCAACGGCAAATTCAGGTTTCTTTTCAACATAAACTCTTTTTACGGACATATCTAAACACTCCTTACGATAGTTTTATTTTTATTTTTTAAAAAAGCCGGCATCAGTCGATTATTTCACCTATACAGCCATCATCCGTTGTCGCTTTTATTTTTACTTTATGGACTTCTCCCTTTACAGCCTGTGGAGAATCCACAAAAACAGGGGTATAATTTAAGCTGTAGCCTTTTCTGCCAAGGCTTGTAGCCGTGTTTTCAAACAAAACTTCTGCCACTGTACCGATTTGACTTTCCAAAAATTTTTGTCTTTGGGCATTGCAGATTTCATGTAGCTGTTTTGCTCTTTGGGTTTTGATAAATTCAGGAACCTGATCCGGCATTTGATCCGCTGCTGTATTTTCCCGTCGTGAATAAGGGAATATATGAGTTTGAGCAAATCCCGCTTCCTTTACAAAATTTACGGTTTCAGAAAAATCTTCATCGGTTTCACCGGGAAATCCCACAATAACATCAGTAGTAATAGCGGGATTTTCAAAATCTGATTTTATAACATTTATAATTTGTCTGTATTCATCTGTATTATAAATTCTGCCCATATGTTTTAAGGTCCTGTTGCAGCCTGACTGAAGTGCCACATGAAACTGGGGACAAATATTTTTAAATGTAGCCATTTCTTTAAAATCCTTTGCTGTTACCAGCATAGGTTCACTGGAACCCAGCCGCACTCTCTGCACACCGTCTACACGGCAGACTTCTCTTACAGCATCAATAAGTCTAAGTCCAATATCATAACCATACATTGCCAAATTTATACCTACAAGTACAATTTCCTTATATCCGTTTTTGACAAGAATTTCCGTTTCTTTTATTATTTCATCAATAGGTTTGGAACGGACAGGGCCTCTTGCTTTGGGGATAATGCAATAAGCACAAAATCTTTCACAGCCGTCCTCTATTTTAAGAAAGGCTCTGGTTTTATCCTCATGGGCAGTGGTACTTTGAGATTCAAACTTTTCCCCTTTTTTGTGGGGGAAAATTCTGATTATTCTCTCATGATTTAAAGAAAACTCCTTTATAAGCTCAGCTATATGGAGCTTGTCCTTTGCACCACAGATAATATCAGCTTCAAAAATTTCCGTGGCTTCCTGTGGAAAAGCCTGAGGAAAACAGCCTGTTAAAGCTATTATTGCCTGTGGGTTTTCCCTTCTTATTTTATGAATTGCCTGTCTGGCTTTTTTGTTGGCATAAGCCGTAACCGTACAGGAATTTATTATATATACATCGGCAGTTTTATTTATTTGAGTTTCTTCATAACCTAAATTTAAAAACTGCTCTTTTAAAAGCTGAGTTTCATATTGATTTACCTTACAGCCCAATGTCAAAAATGCCACACGCATTGTTTTCTCCTTAAATTTCTAAAATTACTTTATTTTCTTCTTTTTATTATAATATATCTAAGAGATTTTTACAACTGCAACCTAAAAATTTTATATGTTTTATATATTTATTAATTTCTGTTAAAATATAACTTATTGAATACTAATATAATCTATGATAATATTATATTAAGATGAATTTATCTTTTGGAGGAGTAGTATGTCTAATATCACAAAAAAAGCTCTGGAGGCTTCATTTCGCAATTTGCTAATCTCAAAACCCCTGCATAAAATCACTATTAATGACATAACTGACAACTGTGGTGTAAACAGAATGACTTTTTACTACCATTTTAAAGATATATATGACTTGATAGACTGTATGTTCACCGAAGATGCGGAAAAAATCATAAACAACAAAGACAAATTTGACACTTGGCAAGATGCTTTGATGGAAATTTTTAATATTGTTCTCAAAAATAAAATAATAATCTTAAATGTATATCATTCCATGAGCCATGAGAAAGTGGAAAATTACTTAAACGGACTTATTTACAACATTTTAAAAGATGTGGTTGACAAAAATGCAAAAAATTTGGAAGTTATGGAAGAAGACAAAGAATTTATTGCAAATTTTTATAAATATGCTTTTACAGGTGTAATTTTAAATTGGATTAAAACCGATATGAAACTTACTCCCCAAATTATGGCAGAAAAACTTATGACTTTGATTGAGGGAAATATTGTAGGAGATTTGATTTCATTTAAAAAATCAAATTTATCAAAACAGCACAAATGATAAAAATATATGCACTTATTACCCTTTGACTAAATTTTAGGCACAGTGGGTTTTTTGAATATTGTTGACTCCTTTTAAATTTGTTACAATAAAGACACAAATTAACGAAGGAGTTGTTTAGATTATGCAAAAAAACATAGCAAAACTCGGTATTAATACAGCACTTGGTTATATCGAAAAAAATCCTGAAAAAAATTTGCCTAAACTTATAGATTGGGTGGATAAAATTGCCGGAACAGGTGAAAACAGCTATCCCGGTCAAAGAGCTGCTTTCAGAAATATTATTAATAATCATGATTCCAACTGGTATAAACTTATTATGAGAATTTTTAACGACACTGATCCCGATGTTTTAAAAGCTTTCTTTACTAACTTTATGCTTAATGCAAACATAATCGGTTGGCCTATTCAGCAGGAATGTCGAAATAAATACGGATGTAATATTCCATGGGCAATCCTTCTTGACCCCACCAGTGCCTGCAATATGCACTGCAAAGGCTGTTGGGCTGCCGAATACGGCAACAAACTTAATTTGAGCTTTGATGAAATTGATTCCATTATCAGACAAGGCAAAGAACTTGGCGTATATATGTACATATACACAGGCGGTGAACCTTTGGTACGCAAAAACGATTTAATTAAGCTTTGCGAAAAACATGATGACTGCATATTCCTCTCATTTACCAATGCCACACTTATTGATGAGGCTTTTGCCAAAGAAATGCTGAGAGTTAAAAACTTTATTCCGGCAATCAGTATAGAAGGTGACAGAGAAAGCACTGATTCCCGTCGTGGTGAAGGCACTTATGACAAAGTTGTAAAAGCTATGAAGATTTTAAAGGACAACAAACTTCCTTTCGGAGCTTCCTGCTGCTACACCTCCGTAAACTGCAAGAGCATTGCCAGCGAAGAATTTTTCGACCAGCTTATTGAATGGGGTGCTGATTTTGTTTGGTATTTCCACTATATGCCTGTAGGAAATGACGCTGTTTTGGAACTTATGCCAAGTCCTGAACAAAGAGAATTTATGTTCCGACAAATCAGAAAATTCAGAGAAACAAAGAGCATTTTCAGCATGGATTTCCAAAATGATGCCGAATATGTTGAAGGCTGTATTGCAGGTGGCAGAAGATATCTTCACATTAATTCCAACGGTGATGTTGACCCTTGTGTATTTATCCACTACTCTGACAGCAATATCAGAGAAAAATCTCTCCTTGACTGTCTTCGTTCACCTCTTTTTATGGCTTATCATGACGGACAACCGTTTAATGACAACCATCTCCGTCCATGTCCTATGCTGGAAAACCCCGAAAAACTTCCCGCTATGGTGGCTAAAACAAATGCTAAATCCACAGATATGCTAAGCCCTGAAACTGCTGAACATCTTTGTGCTAAATGCACCAAATATGCAGAATGTTGGAAACCTTCCGCTGAAAAACTTTGGAAAAATGACCACCCAAACTGCTAAAAAGACAGTCTTACTAACTGACTTAAATTTACTTTTTCCTTATTTTTGATATATACTTACTCCTCATTTTTTTGATAAAGACCGCCGCATTTGCTGTTTTGCGACGGTCTTTTTCGTTTGTTTTAATTCTCAATGCTAACAGCATTTTTTTAATTAATTCTGCACAAACCATGATTTAGTATTTTTAAAATATAAAATAATTAAGAGAAGTTTAAGATTTATTTCAGTTAAGAAATAATTATCATATAAACTTCTCTTTTGCTTATTTTATTAAAATATTTATTGCTTATACAAATTAATACTGTTCCTCAAAATATGATGTATCATTATTAATTGTTTCAGCAAGTTTAAATTGTTTAACCATAGAATTGAGAATATTAGCTTGTCCTGAAAGTTCTTCACTTGCTGCGGCACTTTCTTCACTTGTTGCAGAGTTAGTTTGAACTACACTGGAAATTTGGTCAATACCCACATTAATTTGTTTAATGTTGTCAGATTGTTCTTCAGACGCAACAGCAATTTCATTGATAGTAGAAACAACATTGTTAATCTTATTTACCAATACATTAAATACCTCATTTGTTTTTTGTGCAATAATTTCACCATTATTTGCAGAGGCAATAGCTTTTTCGATTAATTCTGTAATTTCTTTGGCAGATTCGGCAGACTTTCTGGAAAGGTTTCTTACCTCATCTGCAACAACTGCAAAGCCTTTTCCCGCAGGTCCGACTCTTGCAGCTTCTACAGCTGCATTAAGTGATAAAATATTGGTTTGAAATGCAAGATCATCTATAACCTTAATTACTTTGCCGATATTTTCGGCGGATTTAGAAATATCATCCATTGCAGAAAGCATATTTTGCATATCTTGCAAAGTAGTTTGAGCAACCTCACCGGATTCTGTTGCAAGATCATTGGCTTTTTTTGAGTTTTGTGCATTATTTTGTACATTTTCGGATATTACAGAAATAGCGTCAGCTAATTCCTGTAAACTGCTTGCCTGTTCGGTAGAACCTTGTGCTAAAGCCTGTGCTCCTCCGGATACCTGGTCTGCTCCAACATGAATTTGATTAGATGAAGCGTTGATTTCAGAGAAAAATACATTCATTTTTTGAATTAATTCAGCTTGGGCCTGTTCTATTTCTTTCATTTCTCCGTGAAAGTCCATATTGGTATCAAGTGCAAAATTTCCCTTTGCCAGTTCTTTGAGTGTATATGCAGTACTGTTTATTATTCTTTTTAATTCTGTAAAACTGCTTTGTATACTTTTGCAGGTAACTCCGAATTCATCTTTGCTGTCATAGTCCACGCTTACACTGAAATCTCCTTCTGCAAGAGCATTGGTTGCATTTGAAATTGCAGTAAGTGGTGTAATAATTCCTTTCATCAGCTTTTTAATCATAATAAAGCTGATAATCATTGCTATAATATTCATTATTATAATAATGGCACTGCCAAAATAATACACTCTTATTGTTTTATTTATTTGTTTTTGGGACAAATCTATCTGCTGATCATGTATTTCTTTTAAAATTTCACCCTGTTGGGATAATATGGGCATTAATTTATCTTCATAAAAATTAGCGGCTTTATTTAGACCTGATGGTGTAGTGTCCCTCAATAATGTAATAAATTTCTGTCTTATTTGAGCCTGATTGCCAAGAGTATTTTTATAGTCATCTATCAGTCTTTTTTCTACACGATAATTTGATTCAAATGCTTTAAAAACACTCTGGGAAGAATTTGCATCTTCTTCAGCTAATTTTATATACTTTTCAACTTCTTCAGGGTCATCATCTGACAATGCCATCAGAAAATATCGTGTTGCAGATAAAGTATCTCTGCGTATTTGCCACACATATTCCGTATTTTTCAATGTCTTTGAAATAAGTAAATCTGTTTGTTCTTTCAGTCGGTTAAGACAAAATACAGATAATACGGATATCAGCAATGTCAAGGTAATAATAGTACCAAAACCAACCCATAGCTTATTTCTTACTTTTAAATTTTTCATTTCATTTACCTTCCTATCTATTTTAAGATAAATTTGCAGAATACTGAATTTTTCTGACAGAATATTTAAAATTAAATTAATACC
>JAHHUA010000179.1 GCA_020024235.1 Oscillospiraceae bacterium | reverse complement strand
ATATTTAAAAAAACAAAGAGAGTGTATAGAAGAAAGAATAGAAAAATTTAACGGAAAACTGTATTTGGAATTCGGCGGCAAGCTTTTTGATGACTATCATGCCGCAAGAGTTCTGCCGGGATTTGATGCCTCCGGAAAAATGGGTCTTCTTTATGAAATGAGAAATGAAGCGGAAATTATTTTCTGTATAAGTGCATCCGATATTGAAAAAACAAAAATTCGTTCTGATTTGGGCATTTCCTATGAAATGGATTTACTTCGTCTTATTGACGATATAACCGAAATGGGCATAAGCGTAAACTGTGTGGTTATCACCCAGTATACAGGTCAGGAAGCTGTGGACAGATTTGTCAACAAAATGAATATTTTGGGATTAAAAAACTACATTCATAAACCTATATCAGGTTACCCAAATGATATAAATCACATAGTGAGCGAGGAGGGCTTTGGCTCCAACGCATATATTGAAACTACCAAACCTTTGGTTGTAGTTACAGCTCCCGGACCCGGTTCAGGCAAACTTGCCACCTGTCTTTCTCAGATGTACCATGACAGCAAGAGGGGTATTAAATCAGGCTATGCTAAATTTGAAACATTTCCTGTTTGGAATCTTCCTCTCAAGCACCCTGTAAATCTTGTTTATGAAGCAGCTACCGCAGATCTTATGGATGTAAATATGATTGACCCCTATCATTTAGAAGCATATGGTGTTTCTACCGTAAACTATAACAGAGATATTGAAGCCTTTCCTATTGTGAGGACTATTATCGGAAAAATCACAGGAGATGAAAATTTTTACCGCAGTCCTACAGATATGGGTGTAAATATGGCAGGATATGCTATTTCTGATGATAAAGTGTGCATAGAAGCCTGCAAACAGGAAGTAATAAGAAGATATTTAAAAGGAGTATGTGCAAATAAACAGGGGAAGGAAAGCACGGAAACTGTTGAAAAAATTCGTGCCATAATGGTTCAGCTTAATTTAAAGCCAGAGGACAGAAGATGTGTTGTTCCGGCAAGAGAAAAAGCAAAAGCTAAAAATGCTCCCGCAGTTGCAATAGAGCTTAATGATGGAAGAATTATCACGGGCAGAGCCACAGGTATTATGAGTGCCACCAGTTCCTGTATACTTAATGCACTGAAAGTAATGGCTGGGATAGATGATAAATTACAGCTTATTTCAGCTTTGGCTTTAGAGCCAATGCTTAAACTTAAAGTTGATGTATTGGGAAGCCGTTCCGATGTGCTTAAACTGGATGATGTGCTTTCCGCAGTTTGTATTTCTGCCTCATTTAACCCGACAGCGGAATTTGCCATTAAATTTTTGAAGGATTTCAGAGATTGTGATTTGCACTCCACAGAAATGCTGCATTACGGAGATGAAAGCACTTTGAGAAAATTAGGTGTACAAACCACCTGTGATCCTGTTTTCCCGGGAAAAAATTTATTTTTTTGATAGGTAGTTACAGAATAATTGGTTTAAATTAACTTATAAACAGCAATTATATAATTTACAAAAATAAACCCGAAAATCACTTAAATTTTATGTGATTTTCGGGTTTATCTTTGTATTTAGTAAAATACGGATTATTTTATCACTTTATTTTTTTATATAATCGGATTTGAGCTGTCCACAAGCAGCTTTTATGGAACTGCCAAACTCCCTTCTCATGGTAACTCTTATATGGTTTTTCTTTAAAACATCATAAAATTTCATCATCTGTTCCATACTGCTGCGGCTAAAGCCTTCTATTTCCGTGTCATTATAAGGAATCAGGTTTACTGTACAGTTTATATCTTTTAAAAGTCCGGCAAGCTCTGCGGCATTTTCCACACTGTCATTTATGCCGGAAAGCATAATATATTCCATAAAAACACGCTTGTTGGCATTACTGCAAAAGTCTTTTACAGCATTTATAAGTTCCTTTAACGGATAGGTTTTATTTATGGGCATAAGGAAATTTCTTATTTCATCATTTGGAGCATGAAGGCTTATTGCCAGGGAATTTATATTTTCCCGCTTTGAAAATTCATGAATTTTAGGCACAATTCCGCAAGTGGAAAGAGAAATATGCCTTTGTCCCAAATAAAAACCATAGGGACAATTTATTATGTCAATGGATTTCATAACATTGTCATAATTATCAAAAGGTTCGCCTATTCCCATAATGGTAACAGTGGAGATTTTCATATTTAATTTTCTTTCCATAAACATAATTTGACCTACCATTTCAAAGGTTTCCAAATTGCGTTCTTTTTTATTTTTACCGCTGCGGCAGAATGCACAGTTCATATTGCAGCCGATTTGAGAAGATATACACAGGCTGTTGCCGTATTTTTGATTCATAACTGCCGCTTCGATAATTTTATCATCGTCCATGGCAAAAAGCATTTTTTCAGCTTCATTATCGGAAAGCCTATTTACCATTTTAGGCAGGGAAAGAGAAAAATCCTGGGATAATTTTTGTATTAAACTGTCTTTTAGGTTTGTTATTTCAGAAAAATCAGAAATTTTATCTCTGTATACCGCAGAAAATATTATTTTAGCTTTGGCTGGATTTTCTTCCAAACTCAGGAGATAATCTGACAATTCGGAAAAAGAAACT
>JAHHUA010000178.1 GCA_020024235.1 Oscillospiraceae bacterium | reverse complement strand
ATATAAATGTTTTTGAATTTTCAGATTTATAAATATGTTTTGATAAATAATTGTAAATTTAATATAAAATTTAAAAAATAAAATATTTAAACTAATATTAATAATAAATTTCCATAATCTGAATTAAGATATTTTCTACTTTGTTTTACATACAAAATAAATTTATTATAATATGTGAAAAATATGTAATATTTTAGAATATTGAAAGATGTGATAGTTAAAAATGCAAATAACTAAATTATATGGAAAAACAATTTTAATTACAGGTTCTGCCGGATTTATCGGTTCTAACCTGGTTTTAGAGCTGCTAAAAACTCAATCACCTGTAAACATCATCGGCATTGATAATATGAACGACTACTACGATGTTTCAATTAAAGAATATCGCTTAAAAGAAATTGAAAAGGAGTCTGTAAAACACCCCGATTCAAAATATATATTCATAAAAGGAAATATAGCTGATAAAGAGCTTCTTACTAAAATTTTCAGTGAATACAAACCACAAATTGTAGTAAATTTGGCGGCTCAGGCAGGGGTTAGATATTCCATAATAAATCCTGACGCATACATTGAGTCAAATATAATAGGATTTTACAATATTTTAGAGGCTTGCCGTCATTCCTATGATAATAATGAAACAGGTGTAGAACATTTAGTATACGCTTCATCATCATCAGTTTATGGATCAAATAAAAAAGTGCCATATTCTACTGAAGATAAAGTGGACAACCCTGTTTCGCTTTATGCTGCTACAAAGAAATCAAATGAACTTATGGCTCATGCATATTCAAAATTATATAATATACCATCCACAGGACTTAGATTTTTTACAGTATACGGTCCTGCTGGACGCCCTGATATGGCATATTTTGGATTTACAAATAAGCTTTTAAAAAGGGAAACAATAGAAATATTTAATTATGGCAACTGTAAAAGAGATTTTACATATATTGATGATATTGTTGAAGGTGTAAAAAGAATAATGCAGCAACCCCCTGAAAAGAAAAATGGGGAAGATGGACTTCCTATACCTCCTTATGCAGTTTACAATATAGGAAATAATCAGCCGGAAAATCTTATGGATTTTGTAACAATATTACAGGAAGAACTTATAAGAGCAAAAGTTTTGCCAAGCGATTATGACTTTGAATCACATAAAAAACTTGTCCCTATGCAGCCTGGAGATGTTCCGGTAACTTATGCAGATACAAGTCCATTAGAAAAAGATTTCGGATTTAAACCTTCTACAAGTTTAAGAACAGGTCTTTGTAAATTCGCTGAATGGTATAAAGAATTTTATAATATTTAATGAGGGTGAAAAAATGCGAGATTTCAATAATTTAAAAATAGCTGTAGCAGGAACCGGATATGTAGGACTTTCAATAGCAGTATTGTTATCACAGCATCATCAAGTAACAGCTGTAGATATTGTTCCTGAAAAAATCGAAAAAATAAATAACAAAATATCTCCAATTCAAGATGAATATATAGAAAAATATTTGTCTGAAAAGAAACTTAATCTGACAGCTACTTTGGATGGAGAAAGTGCTTATAAAGAGGCAGATTTTGTAGTTATTGCAGCACCTACCAATTATGACAGCCAAAAAAACTTTTTTGACACTTCAGCGGTGGAAACTGTAATTGAGCTTGTTTTAAAATGCAACCCAAAAGCTATTATGGTCATAAAATCCACAATTCCGGTGGGATATACTGAAACCATAAGAAAAAAATACAATACTGAAAATATTATTTTCAGTCCTGAATTTCTGCGTGAATCAAAGGCATTATATGATAATCTTTATCCAAGCCGTATTATTGTAGGTACAGATTTAAAAAATGAAAAACTTATGGAAGCTGCACATATTTTTGCAAAACTGCTTCAGGAAGGTGCAATAAAAGAAGATATAGATACATTATTTATGGGATTTACAGAAGCAGAGGCTGTAAAACTTTTTGCTAATACATATCTTGCTTTGAGAGTTTCCTATTTTAATGAACTTGATACATATGCTGAAATGAAGGGACTTAATACCCAGCAGATTATTAACGGTGTATGCCTTGACCCTCGTATAGGTTCTCATTACAATAACCCTTCTTTTGGATATGGTGGATACTGTTTGCCAAAGGATACAAAACAGCTATTGGCAAATTATGCAGATGTACCACAAAATATGATGACTTCAATAGTTGAAAGTAATCGCACAAGAAAAGATTTTATTGCAGACAGAGTTCTGACTATGGCAGGATATTACAGTTATTATAATCGTGGTGATTATTCAGCAGACCAGGAAAAATCATGTGTAATCGGCGTTTACAGACTTACCATGAAATCTAATTCCGATAATTTCCGTCAAAGTTCAATACAAGGTGTTATGAAACGCATTAAAGCCAAAGGAGCTACAGTTATAGTTTATGAACCAACACTTGAAAACGGCAGTACATTCTTTGGCTCTAAGGTAGTAAATGACCTTAATGAATTTAAAAAGTTATCTCAGGCTATTATTGCAAACCGTTATGATTCCTCTCTTGATGATGTTAAAGAAAAGGTTTATACAAGAGATATTTTTAGAAGAGATTAACCGTTTTGCTAAAAATTTATATATAACATAAA
>JAHHUA010000177.1 GCA_020024235.1 Oscillospiraceae bacterium | reverse complement strand
CAATAATCTAATAAACTTCATCGAATATGAAACATCTCTTAAATATAAACTTTCAAATATAAGCAAAGAAAAACTTGAAAGTACAAAAATAAAAGAAGCTGTAAAAAAAATTATTGTAGCCGAAAACAGAGCAATCAAATTGATTATGAAGAACGGTCAGCAAATAACAATATGGAAAGGTGAGATTTGAATGCAGGAAAATGAAGTTATCTATATCCCCGCAAATGATAACTTAACTTTGGGAAAGAGAAACAACAGACAACTCAGAGTAGCCTCATACAGTCGTGTTTCAACAGATGCGGAAGAACAGCTGACAAGCTTCCATTCACAAAAAAGCTATTATACTGACCTTATAATGAGAACACCTGAATGGACACTTGCGGGAACGTACGCTGATGAGGGTATATCGGGAGCATCAGCAGAAAAACGTCCAAGCTTTATGAATATGATAAGACAGTGCAAAAAGGGAAAAATAGACTTAATAATTACAAAGTCAATCAGCAGATTTGCAAGAAATACAATGGACAGTATCAAATATGTAAGGCTGCTTAAAGGTATGGGAATAGGCGTTATATTTGAAAAAGAAGGTATAAATACACTTGAAGAAAACAGTGAAGTAGTATTAACAATACTGTCAAGTCTTGCTCAGGAAGAACTTAACTCACTGTCCCTAAATGTTAAAATGGGCAAAAGAATGGCTATGAAAGACGGTAAAACCAACTTTGTAAAAATGTATGCATATCAAAAGGGAGATGATGGCAAGCCTGAAATAATACCTCAAGAAGCTGAGATTATAAAGACCATATACAAGCTATATTTGGATGGAGCAAGTATTAAAAAAATAGCTGACGATTTAAATGAAAATAAAATTAAATCTCATGGTAAGGATGGTACATGGAAAGTCAGTACAATATCTTCAATACTGCAAAATGAACGTTATTGCGGAGATGTTCTGCTACAAAAAACCTATGTAACCGATCCAATAAGTAAAAAAGTAAAAAGAAATAACGGTGAGTTACCCAAATACTTAATAAAAAACAATCATCCTGCAATAATCAGCCGAGATATATTTAATAAAGCTCAGGAAGAAAGGGCAAAACGATTGGGCAAGCAGAAAGTATCCAAGCTGACAAAAACAGAACAGGGAAAATATTGCGGACTGTATGCTTTAAGTGAAATTCTTATATGCGGAGAATGTCTGTCACCATACAGACGTGTGGTTTGGCACAGAAGAAACGGTGAAAAGACACCTGTTTGGCGATGTATCAACCGTATTGAAAACGGAACAAAATACTGCAAAGAATCAGCAACCATAGATGAGGAAAGTCTACATACAGCGATTATGGAATCAATAAATCATCTTCGTGGCAACAAACAGGAAATGATACCGATATTTCTACAAGAGCTGAAAAAAGAAATATCAGAAAACTCAAAAAACAGTTTCAATATTGATGATATGGAAAAACAACTGACAGAGCTGAAAGAAAACATTATGACACTTGTAAAAGAAAGTATAGCAAACAATACCGTCAGCGCCAATGAATCCAAACTTAAAGCTATGAATGATGAAGTGAAAGAGTTAAACGATAATATTATGCTATACAAAAAAAGAAATACAAACAGTAATGATAAATTCATTCATCTTGAACAGCTGCTGAAGCATGAAAGCTCTACAGAAAATAAATATGATGATAATTTAGTAAGAGAACTCATCGACACCATAAAAGTTATCGGAGACAACAAATTACAGATAATATTTAAATATGGTATTACTTATGAACAGGAAATATCAATAAAAATCAACAGACTTAATAAAAACAAATAAAATTCATAATAATATCAAATTACTGTTACAGCGAGATAAAAATCGCTGTTTCGTTTTGAATACGACAGAAGGAAAAAATAATGAAAGCTATTGAAGAAAAAAGTTTTGAAAATCTTTCAAAAAATCAAGACAGCTTTCAAGCGATTTGTGACGAGAACAACACTGCATAGAGTAAAGTGCCGACAAATACCAAAAAGCGTTTGTGGGGAATTTGTGACGGCGTGTGAGCGAAGTAAGAATATTAATATTCAGCAAAAAAATAGTAAAAATTTTTTCAAGTATTTATGTTAATATACATTCATAATAATAAAAGTTATTGTATTGGTATAAAATTTGGTGTGGGTTCGAATCCACTACACAAAAATCCAATGATAACATTTTTGTACAGTAATAACATACTTAGTGTATAAAAATGTTATCATCGGTATAAAAGCCGATGATAACGCATTTTACGGACTTTTTTTCAGAAAAAAAGCGAGTTTTTCAAATGTCATTTTTAATGTTATCATTTTAATAATTTTTCTTATTTGGTGTATTCGAACTCATACCAAATAAGAGAATTTAAAAATCAAGCACAATATTGTAAAAATGGCGTTACTTTAATTTTAATAAAAAAGATTGAGGCTTTGGTTTCTTTTATGAAATCAAGGCCTTTTTTATTTGTGGTAAAAACTTTAAGAGAGAATTAAAAAGAGCGTAATATCAATTAAACGACCAAATCTTAAATTTTAAGGTTTGGTCGTTTTTTTATACCCTAAAATAAAGAGAGGAAGATTAAAATGTCATACAGAATTATGAAAGGAACAGCACTAGGCAGTATG
>JAHHUA010000176.1 GCA_020024235.1 Oscillospiraceae bacterium | reverse complement strand
CCTTTGTGAGATGAAAATACCTTAGGACATATTGTAGCATAAACTTGGAAGTTGTGAAAGAATTATTGGCGAAAAAAGGTGAAAACTATGGTTTCAGTGTAGTAAACAGAAAAAAGGAACTGACTGTTTTTGTAAACGGCAAACCTCACAAACTCAAATATCATGACAACGGAACCCCTCCCATGTTTGCTGACGCTACAGATTTAGCAAACATTGACTTAAAAAGAAAAAAGGGTAAACTTGTTATAAAATTAAACGGTCACAGCACAAATTATACCGATTTTCTCAAAGATGGGGACAAAGTTCAAATATACTGGGAAAATTAAAATCCGAAAATAAATATCCTTTAAATCCGTGGAGTGAATATTCTGCGGCTTTAGGTGTATGAATTTATAATAAAATTGAGGTTATTTAATGGTTAAATTTATAAATTTAAAATGCCTGAACTCATTTAACTTAAAAATTTTAGCTATGATTTTAATGCTTTGTGATCATATGTGGGCAACTGTAATCCCCGGAAATCAGTGGCTAACCGACATCGGCAGAATTGCTTTCCCTATTTTTGCCTTTCAAATTGCCGAAGGCTACTTTCATACCAAAGACTTTAAAAAATATATGGTAAGACTTTTTATATTTGCACTTATTTCCGAGATACCCTTTAATTTAATGTATGTGGGCAGTGCTATTTATCCGTTTCATCAAAATGTTATATTCACTTTCTGTATTGCTTTAATTTTCATACGCTTTATGGAATGGGGGAAAAGCAAAAATCCTTATTTAAGAATTTTAACCATTATAATTTCATGTATATGCGGATATATATTGGGCAATATTACTATGACTGATTATTTCGGTTACGGAATTTTAACAGTATTTTTATTCTATATTTTCCGTGATATTAAATTTGCATGGATAGGTCAGCTTATCGGTATGATTATCATAAACGTATTTATGCTGGAAGGTGTTACCTATCAATTTAACATTTTTGGTTTTACATTTGATTTTCCTCAACAGGCTATGGCGGTTTTTGCTCTTATCCCCATTTGGATGTATAATGGAAAACAGGGACCTCACAGCAAGAAAATTCAGTATATTTACTACTCATTTTACCCTGTCCATATGCTGACGCTTCATTTAATAAGAACACTTATAACAAGATAAGGATAAGGAACCATGACATATAAAAACATAACTCAAGGACGGTTTATAAGCCGTCCCAACAGATTTATTGCCCATAGTATGATTAAGGGTCAAACAGAAATCTGCCATGTAAAAAACACAGGCAGGTGCAGGGAACTTCTTAAAGAAAATGCCAAAATTATTTTGGAAATTTCCGATAATCCTCTCAGAAAAACCAAATATGATTTAATTGCGGTTTACAAAGGAAACAGACTTATTAACATAGACAGCCAGGCTCCCAATAAAGTAGTCTATGAATATTTAAAAGAACATTTTGGAAACAGATATTTTATTAAACCGGAATATTCTATAGGAAATTCCCGTATAGATTTTTATATGGAAAACAGCAAAAATAAAATTTTAATTGAAGTTAAAGGCTGCACTTTGGAAAATAACAATGTGGTTTCCTTTCCTGACGCACCTACAGAGCGTGGCACAAAACATATAAAGGAACTTATATCTTTAAAAAAAGAAGGCTATATAACCGCTGTACTCTTTGTTATACAAATGGAAAACCCCGATTATTTTACACCAAACAGCTTAAATGACCCCGCCTTTGCCGAGACTTTGAAAAAAGCTTATGCTGAGGGTGTTTACATAGGGGCTATGGACTGCTTTGTAACAGAAAATTCACTTAAACTCAAACAAAATGTAAAAATTATTATATAATTTATAAAAAAATAATTTGTCCATTGTAAAAAATTATAATTATTTACAATGGACAAATTATTATGTTTGTGTTATTATTAGTAACAGATAGCAATAGCTATAAAGGAGGAATAATTATCACCGACACAAAAAAAATGAGAAATACTCCTCAAAGAAAGCTGATTTTAAAAATTGTAAACGAAAGTCTTGACCATCCTACCGCTGAAACTGTTTATCAGCGTGCCCGTGATATAGACCCTACAATCAGTATGGGAACAGTTTATCGAAATCTCAGTATTCTTTCACAATTAGGGGAAATTCTTGATTTACCCATGCCATCAGGCCCAAATCACTATGATTTTAAACAAAAACCTCATGCACATTTCTATTGCAAAAACTGTGGTAATGTTATAGATGTTCCCATGCATGATATTTTTGAAAAAATTAATTTTAAAAAGATTATTCCACAATGTCAGATTGACGGATTCGGAATTGTCTTTACCGGAACTTGTTCACAGTGCTGCGATAAATGCAGCAAATAATATTAAATTTTATAAAACGGAGGATATTTATTATGTCTAAGTACACAGGAACTAAAACCGAAAAAAATCTTCAAGCTGCTTTTGCAGGTGAATCACAAGCAAGAAACAAATACACATACTTTGCTTCAGTAGCAAAGAAGGAAGGCTTTGAACAAATTGCAGCTATTTTCCTTCAAACAGCTGACAACGAAAAAGAACATGCTAAACTTTGGTTCAAGGAACTTGAAGAACTGGGCGATACAGCTAAAAATCTGGCAGCTGCAGCAGCTGGTGAAAACTACGAATGGAC
>JAHHUA010000175.1 GCA_020024235.1 Oscillospiraceae bacterium | reverse complement strand
TTAGATTTACAGATATAATAAAAAATAACAAAAAGCACTACTAAAATTTGTGCGGTATTAAATTAAAACTAGTATTGTGTAATACATAGTACTATGCTATAATATAAAAAAGGGAGGGACAAAGATGAATACACAGTTTCGCAAAGGTGTTATAGAAATGTGTATTCTTGCACTGATACAGCGTAAGGATATGTATGGCTACGAAATTGTCCAAAATATTGCCTTTTATACCGAAATAAACGAAGGCACGGTTTATCCTATTTTGCGAAGATTGACGCAAGAAGAGTACTTTGTAACTTATTTGAAGGAAAGCACTGTTGGTCCGGCTCGAAAATATTATCACATTACCGAAAAAGGAAATGGATATCTTGGTTCATTAAAGGAAGATTGGAAAGATTTTTCAAAAATGGTTAACGATATTTTAAGAGGTGAGGTTCTTGAATAAACAGGAATATTTGGAAAAGTTGGAATCATGTTTAAAGCATAGATTATCCCGCGAAGAAATTGACGACATTATGAGGGATTATGCGGAATATTTTGAAGAGGGCAGACGGCAAAGTAAACCGGATTCGGAAATTTCTGCAAAACTTGGTAATCCGGAATTGGTGGCTCAGCAGCTGATTGAGGAAAGTCAGGAGCAGCAAAACGACTACGCTGCTGCAAGAGGACAAGAAAAGAAAAAGCCATGGGGTAATGCCAAGGAATATTTTCAAGAGGTAAAAACAAAGTTTAAATCATGGGATCAAGGAGAGGGAAGAGAAAAAAACTTTGAGGAAAATATAGATTCTCATAAAGAATTTTCCGCTTGTAATACAGAACAATTAGAAAACAAGAAAAAAAGACTTTCTTTTACGAATGATAAAGAAAAGAAGTCTAAAGCAAATAATGAAAATCTGTTTGTAAGAGCGGTAAAAAGTGTGGTTAGGGCAATTAGATGGTGCGTTTATGCAGCGATTGCAGCAATCCTGTTAGTATGTGTAGTAGGCGTTTCACTGATTTGGTTGGGAGCTACTACTTTTGCTTTGGGTGCTTTAGTTTTCACCTTTGCAGCTTTTGTATTTGCATTGTGCGTCTGCATTTTGGGTATTATCGCTTCAGGTTTGGGATTTACTTTTTACCAAAGTTGGGGAGCTGCTATTTTGGCAACATCTATTGCAGGAATCGGATTTTCTTCCCTTGTTTCAATTTTTTTGTATCGTGCGATTCAAAAATTCTGGAACTTCTCTAAAAGAGAGGGAGAAAAAGTTGCTAACTTGTGTATGAGAGCTCTTAGAAAAGTTGAAAGTTGGTTGATTATTTCCGATAAACCAATTAGCAAGGAAAATACACAGGATAAAAAAGCGGAAGATGATGTCATAAAAGACAATGTTTCTGTTGAGGAAGATTTTATCGCTGAACAGAAGGTTTTACCGACAGCTCTCCCAATTCAGACAGAAGAACAGGGAAAGGAAGGATTTTAAATGAAAAAGTCAGTCATTGCAGCAACAGCCTGCTTTGCAGTTGGTGTTATTGGTATGGCAGTAACCCTTCCTACGGCAATAAAGGACGGTGTTCATCTGTATAATACCGCAATCCAGCAAGAATTTCCGTATCAACACCAGGAAATTTCGGAGGAGGTTACAGAGCTTAGAATAATCAACCAGTTCAACTTCGGGCAAAAATTTATAGAAATAAGACAGTCCCCGGATTCTAAAATCCATTTTTATTGGTCTGACAATCCTATGGAAAAAAAGACGGTGAAAATAAAGAAAGACGGTACAAAAGCTGAGCTGAGAATTCAAGAAGAAGAGAACCGGGATTTAACTTTAAGTAAAGAAAAACTTATAAAAATGCTGGGTGCAGAATTAAACTATCAAAGTCCATTTATTTTGGAAGTTCCAAAAACTGTTTCAATTACCAGCACAGAGAACGATCATGTATATCTTGGAGCTACTAGGGATGTAGAGTTCATAAATTTCGATCAAATTTATGAATATGGGTATGTACCTTCGGAAAATGAAAGCTGGCGATTAAAATATGAGGAAGAAATTCAGAAAAATGAACAGCTTCAATTGGAGTTATCTATGTTAGAAATCGACAATAACAGTTTGCGTGAGCAGTTGGAAGGAATCTTTGAAACGAATCCGGAAATAACTAGTGAGGAGGGAAAAACAGAATCGGTAGTAAAGACACCACTTTCTCCTTCAGATATTATTAAAATGGAAAATATCTTGAGTGAATATAAAACACAATTTACATCTGGAAAAATTAGCAGGGATGAATATTATAACAATGCGGACAAAATGATGGAGAAGATTAAAGAAGCTAGGATAGAACAGGTTCTCGCAGCCGATCACCCCGAGCTGACACCAACTATTGACGAAATAAGCGAAATGCAAAGAAAAAAGTTTGCTTCGGAGACAGAAATTCTCAGCGCTCAAAAAGCTTATAGCAAGAAAGAAATCACACAATCTGATTATAATGCCATTGTAATGGCATATGAGGAATCTTTAATTGAATTGAATAAAGAAATTACCCAAAGAAAAGAGGAATTATCTGAAATGGGATATTACTGGGAAAGTGCATTTGTGATACTTTAAATTTTCAGTTGCAAATAGTTTTCTTTCAGATTACTTCTTAGATTCATCCATAAAGAAAATGCAGGAGCTTTAGTTATAAAGTTCCTGCATTTTT
>JAHHUA010000174.1 GCA_020024235.1 Oscillospiraceae bacterium | reverse complement strand
GCTTATAATAAATAAGTTTTGTGAAGTTTATAATGAGGAAATTTCCCATTTTAAAATAAGAAGAACAGGAATTTTTAACGAAAATAACGAGCATTTTGCTTAGAAAATGCAAAAATTATACAAAAATCAAAAAAATCGGAATATTGCATAATATGTTCTTGAATTTTTGTAAAAAGTATAATATAATATAAAAGCATGCTTGACTACCGCATTGACGGTAGGGTTTGCCGAATGGACACAGAAGTCCGCAACGCAAAGCAGACAGTCCTCTAACCTTTTGAGTTATGAAAGTCTGTATATATTAAGGAGGAAATTTAAAATGGACGCTTTGAAGCAAATTTCAAACAGCTGCCTTAAGGCAGAAGCACCGGTAGTTGAAATCGGTGATTACGTAAAAGTACACGTAAAGATCAAGGAAGGCGACAGAGAAAGAATTCAGATTTTTGAAGGTACAGTTATCGCTAAGAAACATGGCGGTATTGCTGAAACATTTACAGTTCGCCGTGTAGCACTTGGTTGCGGAGTTGAAAGAGTATTCCCTGTTCACTCCCCACACGTTGACAAGGTTGAAGTAGTTCGTAAAGGTAAAATCCGCAGAGCTAAGCTCTACTACCTCAGAGATCGTGTTGGTAAGGCTGCTAAGGTTAAGGAACTTGTTAAGTAGTAACTATAAAAAAGGACAGTTTTTTGCTGTCCTTTTTTGTATAAAAGGAGATTTTAAATATGTATATAAGTGAAAAAACTTCTGAAAATAAAGAAAAAATGTATGATTTACTTTTGAGAAAATTAAAAGTAATTACTGATGGTGTGGATTGTACACTTTCCAATTTATCTAATATTTCAGCTCTTATTTTTGATATTTTGCCTGATATAAATTGGGCAGGGTTTTATCTTAAAAAAAATGATGAACTTTTACTGGGGCCTTTTGGTGGAAAACCTGCCTGTGTAAAAATTGAAATAGGAAAAGGTGTTTGTGGTACAGCAGTAGCTGAAAATAAAACAATGCTTATAGATAATGTGCATAAATTTCCGGGTCATATTGCCTGTGATGGTGCCTCTAATTCAGAAATTGTAATCCCCATAAGACAAAAGGGGAAAATAGTGGGGGTTTTGGATATCGATAGTCCTAATTTAAACAGATTTGATGAAACTGACCGTGAAGGCTTGGAAAAAGCCGTGGAAATTATTGAGAAAATCTGTGATTTTAACAATGTATTTGATGGTAAAAATTAAGTAATGCAGACTGCATATAATATAAATTGTAAATAACAACTGTGTTTATACTGAAAAGCTTTTCTTTTGTGATGTAAAAGAAAGGCTTTTTTTATTTTAATAAAATTTTAGTCGCCCCGCCGCGAGAGTACCATTGGAAAATTACAGTAAAATTAAATAATGCGTCTGACAGCGGGGTCGCTTCGCCGTGAGAGTACCATTGGAAAATTACAGTAAAATTAAATAACGCGTCTGACAGCGGGGTCGCTCCACCGCGAGAGTACCATTGAAAAATTACAGTAAAATTAAATAACGCGTCTGACAGCGGGGTCGCCCCGCAGGTAATAAAAACTCCTTTTTTTAAATATACTTAAATACATAAAAGGAGATGATAAATTGAGAGATTTTAAAAATTACTTTGAAAATATTGTTGATTTAAGTGATGTACAGGAAATCAGACTTAGAGCGGACAAGCCGCTTTGTGTTATAAAAAAAGGCAAAGCCTGTTTTTTGGATAAAAACGGAAATGAAACCACAGGAAAAACTGCAATTAGCATGGATAAGTATGAAATTGAGGAAATTTTTCTGAAACTTTGCAAATACTCTGTTCATGCTTATAAAAATGAGCTGAAAGAGGGCTTTTTGACTACTGAACAGGGACACAGGGTAGGTATAGGCGGTTTTTTTCATGGTAAAAATTTTTCTGCGGAAAATGTAACTTCACTTAATATAAGGCTTGCCAAAGAATACCCAGATTGCTCAAAATCAATTTCTGACAGATTTTTCAGTGAAAAAGTAAAAAGTATTATTATAATCGGAGAACCTTCTTCAGGAAAGACTACATTACTTCGTGATTTAGCAGTTAAACTAACTGAGGGCGGTTTTAATAAATCCTATAAAGTGGCTGTAATAGACAGCCGAAACGAAATTTGCGGATATAACAGAGGTAAATATACTTTTGATGTTGGTATAAATACAGATGTGATTACAGGTATACCAAAAGCCGAAGGTATTATGCAAGCTGTACGGGTACTTTCTCCTGATATAATAATATGTGATGAAATGGGCAGCATGGAAGATACAGAAGCTGTAAGATTATGTCTTAACAGTGGTGTGGAACTTATAACAACAGTTCATGCAGCCGATGAAGAAGAAATTCTACGAAAACCCCAAATAAAAATGCTGTTAAACAGTGGTGCATTTAAATATGCGGTACTATTGGAAGGTGCTGAAAATCCTACAAAAGTTAAGCGTTTCGGGGAGGTAAAATATATTGAAAATATTGGGAATAATTTTAACAGCGGCAGCAGTATTATTATTTGGGATAAATAAAATCTACACTATAAAAAACCAAAAAACTCAGCTTAAAAATACAATTTATATGCTGACCTGTCTTAAAAATATTATTTTAAATGAAAGTGCTGTTCTATGGGAGGCTTTTGAAAAAATAAAAGATAATGAAT
>JAHHUA010000173.1 GCA_020024235.1 Oscillospiraceae bacterium | reverse complement strand
TTTCTGCCCCTTACCACAGGTGCTAGAATTTGTATTTTAGTGCCTTCTGTCAGTTCCATAACTTTATCTGTCATTTGATCCACTGTCTGTTGTTTGATAACTTTTCCACAGATAGGACAGTGAGGAATACCCACTCTGGCATAAAGCAGTCTTAAATAGTCGTATATTTCCGTAATTGTACCCACAGTGGAGCGAGGGTTTTTTGATGTGGTTTTTTGGTCTATGGAAATTGATGGTGAAAGACCTTCGATATAATCTACATTTGGTTTTTCCATTTGTCCCAAAAACATTCTGGCATAGGAGGACAAACTTTCCATATATCTTCGCTGACCGTCAGCAAATATAGTGTTAAATGCAAGAGAACTTTTTCCTGAACCCGATAAACCGGTAAAAACCACCAGTTTATCTCTGGGAATAGTTACATCAATATTTTTAAGGTTGTTTTCTCTTGCACCCTTGATAACAATTTTATCAATAGACATATAATATCTCCTGTTATTTTTCGTTTTTAAGTTTTTCTATTTTATCTCTCAAATATGCAGCATGTTCAAATTCCAAAATTTTAGCTGCATTTTTCATTTCAAGAGTATATTGTTGTATAAGTGCCTCTTTTTCCTTTGCAGAAAGCTTTTTATTTGATTTTGTTTTAGATTTGGATTTTTTATTTTCATTTGTTGATATTTCCAAAATATCTCTGACACCTTTTTGTATTGTTTTAGGAACAATGCCATGCTCTTTGTTGTATTTATCCTGAATTTCACGACGGCGGCAGGTTTCTGATATAGCAGCTTCCATACTGCGGGTAACTGTATCAGCATACATAATAACTCTGCCTTGGGCATTTCTGGCAGCTCGTCCTATAGTTTGAATAAGAGAAGTTTCCGAGCGGAGGAATCCTTCCTTATCCGCATCTAAAATGGCAATTAATGAAACTTCCGGAATATCCAGTCCCTCTCTTAAAAGGTTAATGCCTACCAATACATCAAATTCGCCTAATCTTAAATCACGGATAATTTCCATGCGTTCAATGGTGTCTATATCATGATGCATATATCTTATTTTTATTCCTAAATTTTCGTAGTAGTCCGTCAGGTCCTCTGCCATTTTCTTTGTGAGAGTGGTTACAAGGACTTTTTCATGTTTTTTAATTGTTTCATTTATTTCAGAATAAAGATCATCGATTTGTCCCTGAATTGGTTTTACGGTTATTATAGGGTCTAACAGTCCGGTAGGTCTTATTATCTGCTGAACAATGTTTTTACTATGTGTTTTTTCAAATTCACCCGGTGTTGCACTGACATACACAATTTGGTTTAATTTATCGTAAAACTCATCAAATTTCAAAGGTCTGTTATCCAAAGCGGAAGGTAATCTGAAACCATAATTAATAAGATTTTCTTTTCTGGCTTTATCCCCTGCACTCATGGCTCGTACTTGGGGCAAAGTTACATGGGATTCATCTACAAACAGCAGAAAATCCCCCGGAAAATAGTCAAGCAAGGTACAGGGTATGCTTCCTGCTGGTCTTCCTGCCATTATTCTCGAGTAGTTTTCAATACCTTTGCAAAAACCTATTTCTGTCAGCATTTCCACATCATAATTGGTGCGTTCGGCTATTCTTTGAGCTTCTATAAGTTTTTCATTTTCTATAAAATATTTAACCTGTTCATCACATTCTTCACGGATTTCATTTATTGCATTTATCATTTTTTCCCTTGGTACAATATAATGTGATGCGGGATAAATGGCAACATGAGTTACTACATTTCTGATTTCAAAAGTGAGAGGATTTATTTCACAGATACGATCGATTTCATCACCGAAAAATTCTATCCTGTAAGCATTTTCATAGGTATATGCAGGATAAATTTCCACTACATCACCTCGTACACGGAATTTATTTCTGGTAAAATTTATATCATTTCTTTCATACTGAATTTCTACAAGTTTTTTAAGAAATTCATCTCTGTTTTTCTCCATACCCTGACGGAGAGAAATAACCATACTGCGGTAGTCAATAGGGTCACCCAATGAATATATGCAGGAAACACTGGCTACAATGATAACATCTCGTCGTTCGGAAAGCGAGGAAGTTGCAGAATGTCGCAGTCTTTCTATTTCATCATTAATTGCACTGTCTTTTTCGATATATGTGTCGGTTTGAGCGATATATGCCTCAGGCTGATAATAATCATAGTAAGAAACAAAATATTCCACAGCATTTTCGGGAAAAAACTCTTTAAATTCACTGCAAAGCTGTGCTGCCAGAGTTTTATTATGGGCAAGAACCAAAGTAGGTCTATTGGTTTTAGCTATAATATTAGCCATTGTAAAGGTTTTTCCGCTTCCTGTAACACCCAGCAGAGTTTGTTCCTTTATTCCGCTGTTTATTCCGTTTACAATGGAATCAATGGCTTGGGGCTGATCTCCTGTGGGAATATAATTTGATTTTAAAATGAATTTATCAGACATAATTTCCTCCTGAACAGATCTGTGTTTTATCACTGCATATCTATAATAGTATAGCATAAATACACAAGAAAATCAAATTATTCACATATGATTTTAAAATATTCAACAGGAAATTTAATATAATATTAATAGATTATCTTTGTTGTATTGACGCAGTGAAATGTCAATGTTATAATAACCATATATGTTTAGATGAAACTGTAATGTTTTGAATTATTATAAAATTACAGTATCCCTAAATAATTTATAGTCCGATTAATATAAAAATATTGAGGTAACATATGAATA
>JAHHUA010000172.1 GCA_020024235.1 Oscillospiraceae bacterium | reverse complement strand
CAATAGTAAAGCTTGTCAGTCTTTATTATATTAAATCTTTCACCCAGTATTTTTTCCCATTCCTCAGTAGAATTATTCCAAAGAAACAATCCGTCATCCAAAAAATTATCTTTTCTAATATTTATATTTTCTTTTTTTATTTCTTCATCACAAAGGTAAGCATTTACTTTTACAAAAAGCTTTCCACCATTTTTCAAAATTCTTTTTGATTCATCTAAAACAAGTATAGCATCTTCCGGATATATATTATCAATTATATTTGACAATATAATTGCATCAACAGATTTATCTTCTATATTTTTAAGACTGTCGGCTCCTTTGCATTCAAATATAAATTTATCCTTCATTTCTGGTGGAACAGCTGATTCGGCTTTTAATATTGCCTCTTTGGATAAATCTATGCCTATATGCTTTTGAGTGTTGTATAATGAAGACAAAAACAGCATTATACCATTGCCACAGCCAAAATCCAATACTGTATCAGAGCCATTGGCAAGCCATTCTATTGAACTGTCAAATATTTCATTTCCTATAGTTTTCTTTTTTGGGAAAGTAACTTCTTCCTCCGAAAAAATTTTGTCCCATTGTTCTATACATTTATTGTAATTTTTTTCCATAAAAGTATCCTCCCCAAAAAAATAAAATTATTCCTCAGCCAAAGCTGCTTTAATCATAATTGCACATTCAATACGCTTTTTCTCCATTTCACAAGCCAAACTATAAGGCTTAAAAACACTTCCTGCATATTGAAGTCCGTTAGCATTGCAGCCGCCTGAACAGAAGAATTTACACCAACAGTCAGAGCAATGTTCTTTTGTGTAAATATTGCACTTGGCAAATACATCTCTGATTTCTTCACTGAGTTCACCATCAAATACATTACCCAATTTCCATTCTTCCTTGCCTACAAATTGGTGGCATGGATAAATGCTTCCGTCAGGGTCAACTGCTACATATTCATTTCCGCAGCTGCATCCTCTAAGTCTTTTGATTGCACAGGGTCCTTGGTCTAAATCAACCATAAAGTGGAAGAAATTAAAGCCTTCTCCCTTCTTTTTCTTATCAATGATAATATCAGCCAATTTTTCATATTCTGCAAATACTTCCGGCAAATCAGCCTCTGTAAGAGAATAGTCATATTTAGGATCGGATACGCAAGGTTCCATACTGATTTGGTCAAATCCCATTTCGTTTAAATGCACCACATCATCTGCAAAATCCTTGTTCCACTTTGTGAAAGTTCCGCGTACATAATATTGTCCGTCCCCTCTTTTTTTAACCAGCTTTTGGAACTTAGGCATAATAGCATCATAAGAACCGGAGCCGTCAACACGGTGACGCATTTTGTCATTTACTTCTTTTCTTCCGTCAACTGACAAAACAATATTGCTCATTTCCCTGCAGAGAAAGTCGATTGTATCATCATCAAGAAGCATACCGTTAGTTGTCATGGTAAATCTGAATTTCTTGTTGTATTCTTTTTCCTTGGAGCGTGCATATTCAACAACTTTCTTAACCACATCAAGGTTCATAAGAGGTTCGCCGCCGAAGAAATCCAATTCCAGGTTATGTCTGTTTCCGGAATGTGTCAGCACAAAGTCAATAGCTTTTTTACCTACTTCTTCTGACATGAGCATTCTGCCCTGACAGTAGTCACCTTTGCCGGCAAAGCAGTATTCACAGCGAAGATTACAGTCATGAGCAATATTAAGACACATAGCTTTAACAGGAGCCTTAATCTTCATATCTGCATAATCCCTGTAAACATCTTCGGTAAAAAGTTCTCCGTCTTTGTAGAGTGCATAAATTTCACTGTATGCCTCTTTAATATCAGCTTCTGAATACATTAATTTAAGTTCATTCAAAGCTTTTAGAGGACACTCCTCTGTTGGCTTTTCATTTTCAATGTAATCCAAAATATTGTATGTAAGCTCGTCCACACAGTGAACAGCGCCGCTGTGCACATCAAGAACTATGTTATAACCGTTTAACTGGTATTTATGTATCATCTGTAATTTTTTTCCTTTCGTATTATCATAGCATATAACAAAAATTAGGGACAAATTATTGTCCCTAAATTTCTAACTTGTAAAAGCTTAAATTACTTAGCAGCCTTTTCACATTTTTGGTTTGCAACTGTGCAGGAAACCTTACATGCAGATTGGCATGAAGCCTGACATTCGCCACAGCCACCCTTAACAGCTGATTGTTTCAAGTTAGCTTTGTTAATTGTTTTAATATGTGCCATTTTTAGTATACCTCGCATTCTTTTTTGTTTTAGACTTTCATCTGAAAACTTTTTCTAAGTATAGCATATTTTTTTTGATATTTCAATATATTTTGCGTTTTTTCTTTTTATTTACTGCTGCAATTCCTCCTAATACAGAAGAAATCGTAACCAAAAGAAATTTAAAAACCGCCATAATTGTAACAGAGTTTCCATAGGATAAATTTGATATAAGCATTACCGCATATATAACAATACCACAGATAAAACCGTTTAACATACCTTTTTTTCGGTACAAAGCCGATGATATAAACCCTGCGGAAAATCCTCCTGCCGCTCCGGCAAATGTAACTAAAGGTTCCACTGCCTTAAACGGCAGATGAGCTGCCATTACAATATAGTGTCCCAAAGAAAAGATAAACAAAATTATCCCCATTGAACAAATGCAGCCAAAACCTAAACATTCCAAATATTTATATATGCTGTTATCAGATTTTTTATTTTCTTCTGACAAAATCTCTCCTCCGTTTCATATGTTGATTAT
>JAHHUA010000171.1 GCA_020024235.1 Oscillospiraceae bacterium | reverse complement strand
CTAAAATATTATAACTCTTTATGAGAATATTGTCAAATAAACATCAATAAAAACATACAGATTTTTATGGCTAAAACCGCTTTATATAGAGAAAAAATGCGTAAATTTTAAATTTACAAAATTTATTTCATCTATTTACATATAATAACTGTATTTGTCAGTGCAGGTAGGAAACAAAAAACTAAAAACCATATTTTTTACAGTTTATATATTGAAATATCATAAATTTATAAATAAAACTAAGTGAAAATAAGTGCAAAACGCTGTATAAAAATTACGAAATGATTACAATTTAGTTTCAAAATAGTATTGATTTTTTTGTTTTGATGATTTATAATAAGCACTGTTCCCGGGTGGTAGTCGGGAACAGGAACTACCTAAAAAATCTTTTTAAAAAATGAAAGCGAGGAAAAAGAGATGAAAAAACTACTTTCATCCGTAATGGCAGCAGCAATGGTGGCTTCTATGTCCACAATGGCTTTTGCAGCAGATGTGACAACTATTATGGTTAATGACAGCTCAAGAATATATAAGGACACCGATGGTATTTTGTATGAAGTGAAGAATGATGAACACATTAAGCCCGGAGAAAAAATTTATATTGAACTTTTGTCCGAAAGCTATGATAAAATCACTTCCACAGATGTTAAAAACCATAAGGTTGTAACAGATTGGATCAGTGGCGGCGAAGTTTTCCAAAAAGCAGCTATTGAAAACAAGAAAACCGCTGAAAAAACAGGAAAATACACAATTAGAAAAGGCGAAAAAGCACCTTTCGGTTTAAAAGACAGCTATGAAACTTTGGAAGAATTGACAAAAGCTATGAATGAAGCTAAAAAACATGACGAAGTATGTAAACTCAAAGACTGTGAAAATCCGGAACACATATTGTCTTTAGATGAAAAGGACAAAGCAAATGTTATGAAGATGTACACAGAAGTATTTACTAACGACTACAGATACTTTGTAGCTGTATATACAAAATCTTCTCTCAATGTAAAACCTGTAGATTTTATCGGCTCCGTAAAAGTTATTAAGAAAAATCAAAGCACTTCCACAGAAGCAGAAAGCAAAGTTATCAATACAGTTGTAGGATTTGACAAAGCAGAAGTTACAGGCAGCTACCACACAGTGGACAATTCTCAGCCTGTACTGGATTTCTCCGCTACAGAAGGAGATATTGAACTTACTTTCGGTGATATAGCTATGTTTGTTGTAAATGTTACAAACCAAGGTGATTTGCACATGGGATACACAACAAAGCCTGACACTGAAATTCTTGACCAAAACCCAAATGCAAACATTGAATTTCTTACATTTGAAGCTCAGCCTTCTTTTGGAAGAATAGGCACAATGATGCTGTTGGGCGATGAAAATGTATTTGTATATGAAAAGACAAACACAGGTCTTAAAGAAATAAAAACAAAATATGATGAAGAATACGAAGCATTAACTTTCAAGACAAGAACTCTCACATCTTATGTTATTTCCGATAAAGAACTCAAATTTGTAAACAATGATACATCTTCAAATGTTCCATCTGAAACTCCTGCGGTTAAGCCTGACGGCAATAAGGACAACCCTTCCACAGGTGCAGGCAGCGACATGATGGCAGCAGCTCTTATGTTGATTCTTTCAACAGCAGGTGCAGCTGCGGTTTTAAAGAAAGTAAAGTAATTTACAGCACAGTATAATAAACTTCTCCTAAAAATAAATCGGTCTTTTATAAGACCGATTTTTTGCATATTTAAACAGATGACAAATTAAAATTATTTATTGCCGGCAGAGGTATCCTGTGGTTTTTGGAAGCTTTTCATATTTTTCTGTTTTATTTCATCTGAAATCTGCAAAAGATTCAGATATATAGTAGCTACCAGTTCATAAACTTCCGGAGGTACAGGACTGCCCACATCAAGCATGGAGAGAACAGAAACAGCATTTGTATCTCTGAAAACAGGTACACCGTTTTCATCGGCAATATTTATAATTTGTTCAGCAATATGACCATATCCTGATGCAACGATAATAGGAGCGGCATCTGTCTGTGCATTGTATTTTAGTGCTACAGCTTTTTGATTAGGTGCTTTTTTTTCATTGTTATACACTGACATTAAAACCATCTCTTTTCTCTGTTAATTTGGTAAATACCTGAGGCAAAGCCCTCTTTCTTTCTAATTTTTCTATATTTAAACCTTCAAATTTATAGCTGGTTGTAGAAGAAATTGCTTTTGTAATACGGTCTTTCATGGATTTAAAACTGTTTACATGATCCGGAGGACATAAAACATTTACATTTAGAGTATTGTTTAACAGATAAATCTCGGTTTCAAAATATCCTATATCCATTATATCTGCAACAAAGAAAACATGAATAGCTCGCTCATCTTGAACATTACCTTTTTTATCCTTGGCAATTTCATAGGGGTCAACCCATAATTCACCAAATCCCTGAGCGGTGTTATATTTCATAGGCAATATAAAATGGAGCAAAGGCGTAAAGGAGTTTGGTGCAGCAATAAGACTTCTGAGAATATTGTTTATTTCCGAGTTTCCTATGGTATTTGCGGCAGGATTGGAATAATATGAAGTAATAAACCTTGAAATCGAATCTATTAAATCTGATTTTTGATTTGTGGGTTGAGCATTTTGTTCACAGAATTTTTCATAAGCAGAAACAAAGTAATTTGCTAAATCTCTGTTGTCAGAAAGTTTTACCAAAACTGAAGCAAACAGCTTATCCATGTTTATGGGAGTTGCGTTTATAAAAGATAAATTATATGTGGCTAGAGTTACAAATTTTTCTGTTCCAGAT
>JAHHUA010000170.1 GCA_020024235.1 Oscillospiraceae bacterium | reverse complement strand
AATATCGGAGGGTTCTTCGGAAACTTGGGATTCTTCTGATATATCCGTTGGTTCAGATGTTTCTTCTTCCGAGCTTTCATATTCAAAATCCGATGAACTCAGATTTTCTGGTACTTCATCTGATGAAATGTCTGATTCGTTCATATTGCTGTAATCTGAAATTACAAAGTATTCTTCTTCTATTCCATCAATCGGCATTATGAAAGCTGCTGACATTAAAGTTGCCAGCGATACAATCAAAACTGTGCCAAACAGAATTATTTTCTTATTCATAACTATTCTCCTGTTCAATTATGTCAATTAATAATACTATAACTTATTTATTTGACTATAACATTTTTTTTACAAAAAAACAACATTATTATTATATTTTTATCTTTTTGCTGTATTTTAGATAAATAAAAAAATATTTTATATATACATTTACTTTATGTAATTTGTAGTGTATAATTTAAAGCACAGAGTAAATCTGTGTAAAAAAGGAGGAACTAAAAAATGGTATATGAATTTACAAAAGATTTAGAAACCGGAAATGCAATTATTGACTCAGAACACAAAGAACTTCTGAGAGTTGTAAACAAACTTATGGATGAATGCTCTAAAGGTAAAGGCAGAGCTGCTTTGGAACCAACAATTAAATTTCTTATGGATTATGTAAATAAGCATTTCTCCCATGAGGAACAGCTCCAAAAACAAAGCAATTATCCAAACAAGGACAACCACTTTAAATTTCACGAAAGCTACAAAGCAAAACTCAAAGAAATTGCTTCCAAAATACCGCCTTCAGGCCCAGGTGTAGGCGATATGGCTGCCATTAATACACATATAGGAGTTTTGATTGCACATATCAAAACCGAAGATAAAAAACTGGGTGCTTACTTAAAAACCGCACGTTCATAAGGTTTCATAAAAAAGGTGTTTTAGAAAAGCACCTTTTTTTATTTTGCCTTGTTTTATATAAATATGAATGTTATAATTGTTTAGGTAAAATAATCACTTTAAAAATCATAAAGCTAAAAAAGGTGTGAAATCCTATGTACGAAATATTAAAAGAAAACTTTAAAAATAATTTTAAAAAAGACGCAAAATGGATTTTTTCAGCTCCCGGACGCACAGAACTGGGGGGAAATCATACAGACCATCAAAGAGGCTGTGTTCTGGCCGCCGCTGTAAACCTGGACACTAAAGCCGCTGTGGCACCAAACAGCGAAAATGTAATCAGAGTTTTGTCGAAGGGCTACCCCATGTGTGAAATTTCTCTCCCTGTGGGCGGTCCCGATGAAAAAGACTACGGCACTACAAAATCCCTTATTCAGGGTGTGGCAGCTCGTTTTCAGCAATTAGGACATAATGTTATGGGATTTGACGCCTATGTAACTTCTGATGTTTTGCCGGGAAGCGGTCTATCCTCCTCAGCAGCATTTGAAGTTCTTATGGGGGTTATTATTAATACCATGAATAACTGCAAACTTAATTCCGCCCAAATTGCCATGGTTGGTCAATATTCCGAAAATATTTACTTTGGCAAACCCTGCGGTCTTATGGATCAGACTGCCTCTTCTGTGGGAAACATTATCAGCATAGATTTTAAATGCCCTGAAAATCCTGTTATTAAACCTTTAAATTTTGATTTTTCTTCCTGTGGGCACGCTTTGTGCATTATAGACTCAGGGGCAAATCATGCAGATTTGACAGATTGTTATGCTGCTATTACAAATGAACTTAAAAAAGTTTGTTCCTGTTTTGGTGCCCATGTTTTAAGAGAAATTCCCGAAGAAAAATTCTATAAGAAAATTGCCGAAGTTCGTGAAAAATGCGGCGATAGAGCTGTTTTAAGGGCAATTCATGTTTATGAGGACAACAAAAGAGTTCTAAAAGAAGTAAAAGCTTTGGAAGAAAATAATTTTACCGAATTTCTTAAAATCACCGAAGAATCGGGAAATTCCTCCTGGCAGCTTTTACAAAATGTAATCCCCGAAGGCAGAACTTATTCTCAGGAAGTTGCTTTTGCCATAACTCTTGCCAAACATTTTCTTGACGGCAAAGGTGCTGTCCGTGTTCATGGAGGTGGATTTGCCGGAACTATTCAGGCCTTTGTACCCAATAATATGCTGGATAATTTTAAATCCCACATCGAAGCCGTTTTGGGAGAAGGCAGCTGTCATGTACTATCCATTCGTCAAGAAGGCGGTATTTTAACGGAGGTGTGTTAGTTGGATAAATACATACTGGGACTTGTAGACTATGCTGTGGAAAAAGAACTAATTGAAGAAGATGACAAAATTTGGGCTGCAAACCGTATTATGGAAATAATGCAGATTGACAGTATAGATTTTTCCGAAAAAGCCGCCCACCTACCCCTGCATGAAATCTTGGAAAAACTGGTTGACTATGCTGTTTTAAAGGGAATTTCCGAGGATAATACCGTGTCAAAAGACCTATTTGACACCAAAATTATGGGTGCTTTGGTTCCCATGCCCCATGATATTCGGAAAAATTTCAGCAAACTTTATAAAGAAAACCCCAAAAAAGCAACAGACTGGTTTTATCAGTTCAGTCAAAACACAAATTATATAAGAAACGACCGCATAGCTAAAGATGTAAAATGGGTATACGAAAGCAAATACGGCCCTTTGGATATTACAATCAATCTGTCAAAACCCGAAAAAGACCCAAAAGCCATTGCAGCAGCTAAATCAGCTCCACAGTCAGACTATCCAAAATGCCAGCTCTGCACAGAAAACGAGGGTTATGCCGGCAGAATAAATCACCCGGCAAGGCAAAACCACAGAATTATCCCTTTAACTGTAAATAATTCTCTTTGGTATTTACAGTATTCACCTTATGTTTACTAT
>JAHHUA010000017.1 GCA_020024235.1 Oscillospiraceae bacterium | reverse complement strand
ACACTGTCAATAACAGAATTGACAGTGTTTTTTATATTATATTTTAATTAAAATCAGAATATCTTTAATAAGTTCTGCTGACAGAGTTTTATTTCTAGGATTTACTATATAAAAATATTTTAATGCTATTTTATAATAGCACCGCCGAAAACGGAATTATCCTTATAAAATACCACTGCCTGTCCTTTTGTAATAGCTCTTTGAGGTTCTTTAAAAACTACTTTTAATTCTCCGTTATCCATTGGAAAAACCATGGCAGGGGCTTTTTGATGGGAATAACGAATTTTAGCCATCAGTTCAACAGGCTCAGTAAGTTTATCCACCGATATAAGATTTGCCTCTTCTGTATATAAAGTGTCAGAGAAAATTTCATTGTCATCAGCTAAGGTTACACTGTTGTCATCAGGATTTATATCCATAACAAACATAGGTTTTCCGAAAGCCATTCCCAGTCCTTTTCTCTGACCTATGGTATAATGCCAAAGTCCAAGATGATTTCCGATTATATTACCTTTTATATCTTTAAAATTGCCCTGAGGACAGCTTTCTCCTGTGTATTCAAGCAGAAATTTTTCATAATCTCCTGTGGGAATAAAACAAATGTCCTGACTGTCAGGTTTGTTGGAAACAATCAGATTATTGTCAGCGGCAATTTGACGAACTTCTTCTTTTGAGTATTCTCCAATAGGGAAAAGTGTATGGCTTAACTGTTCCTGTGTTAAGGAGTAAAGCACATAACTTTGGTCTTTTTTATCGCTTTTAGCCTGTATGAGTTCATATCGTTTGGTGTTCTCATTATATTTTGTAAAAGCATAATGTCCTGTAGCTATATAATCATAACCCATATCCAAAGCACTGCTTAAAAAAGCATTAAATTTAATTTTTTTATTGCACATGACACAGGGGTTTGGAGTTCTGCCTTTTTTGTATTCTGATACAAAATAGTCGATAACTTCGGATTTAAACATATCTTTATAGTCAAAAATATAATGTTTTATACCCAAAGAGTCGCAAACCTTTTTTGCATCTTTTATATCTTTTTCATTGGAGGAATTTTCATCTCCCCAGAGTTTAAATGTAACTCCTGCTACTTCATAGCCTTGCTGTTTAAGGAGAAGGGCTGCCACAGAGCTGTCCACTCCTCCGCTTACACCGATTAAAACTTTTTTCATAAAAACCTTCCTATAATAAAATTTCTTTTGGCTGACGGTTTTGATAATAATAATATCTGTCAAATCCGCATTGTTTCAAAATGGAGAAAGTTCTGTCAAAATCTTTGCCCATATCTTCACTTTTATGTGCATCGGAACCTATGGTGATAAGTTTTCCGCCTAATTTTTTATATAGGCTGATTATATCAACATTAGGCATACTTACACCTATTTTTTGTCTGAAACCCGAAGTATTTACTTCCATGGCTTTATCTCTTTTTATTAAATTTACAAGAGTTTTTTCGATAATGGGCTTGTATTGGTCCATATCTACAGTTATACCGTAATTTCCGGTAATATACCTTAAAGGATAAGTTATGTGGGACAAGCTGTCAAAATCGCAAACACGGGAAGATTCCTCCAAAATTTCAAAGTAATTTCGTAAAAGTGTAGGAATATCTTTTTCTTTTGTATAATTTTTTTGACAGTAGTCATGCTGACCTTTTGCATTGTGGCAGCTGCAAAGAATAAAATCCAAATTATTTTCCCTGATTATTTTATCAGCTTTTTCTTT
The DNA here is from genome assembly GCA_020024235.1 of Oscillospiraceae bacterium. Taxonomy (GTDB): domain Bacteria; phylum Bacillota; class Clostridia; order Oscillospirales; family Ruminococcaceae; genus JAHHUA01. The sequence goes on along the minus strand of JAHHUA010000017.1, from coordinate 16,114 downwards.
TTCAAAAAGAGCTCCGCCTATTTCTGCACCAACAGATATTATTATTTTGTCTGCATATTGTTTTTTAAATTCAGTAGCTTTGGCTATTGAAAGCGGAATATTTTTTTCACATACTTCAATCCAGTTGCTGTCCTCAATTTCACAGTGATCAGTTACCGCATAACCTATAAATCCTTTTTCAATGGCGGTATGTAACTGTTCTTCTGGGGTTTGTATACCGTCATGTGAAAATGTATTATGTGTATGACTGTCAAATATAATCATAGTTTATCCTCCGTAAATTTTAAGAAACTAGAATTATTATATATCAAAAGTATAATCTAATCAACTAAATAGCAGTAAAACTGGATTATTTTAAAAAAATATGAGAAAATTCAAAGAAAAACATTGAAAATATTTGTACAATATGGTTAAATTAATATAATAAATATTTATGAGTATAAAAATCGTGAAAGGATTGATTTTATGAACACAATAATCAGAGTGGCAGCTGCTGCAAATAAAATAAAAGTTGCTGATGTAGACTGTTCATTTGAGAATATTACGAAAATTTTAGAAGAATTTAAGGAAAAACCTGCTGATATAATTGTATTTCCCTCATTGGCACTTACTTCACCAAGCTGTGGTTTGCTTTTCAGCAATAAAGCACTTTTGGACAGTTGTATAGAAGCCATTGAAAAAATATGTATCCAAACAAAAACTATGAATTCATACATATTAATAGGGACACCTATAGAAGATAACGGCAGTGTGGTTTCAGCTATTGCCGTGATAAATAAAGGCAAAATTATAGGATATATAAAAGCGGAAAATGATCAGATGGAATATTTAAGCAAAAATTATTCCGATAAGATTTTGCCTCCTACAACCGTATTTTCCATTGGAGCTATGAAATTCTGTGTGCTTTCCTGTGAACCTATGAAAATTGCTGAAAATATCAAAGAAGTTGCAGAAACAGGCTGTGATTTAATTATTGTACCCAGTTATTCTCCTGTTATTGCAGGTTATCAAAATGATGTAAAAAATGAGGTAAAAGCAATTTCAAAAGCTTATGGCTGTGGTATTGCACTTATTAACGGTGGAATAGGGGATACTACTTCACCATATCTTTACAGAGCTTTCTCCGTTATCTGTGAATGCGGAAATATTATAAAACAAGAAACTTTCAGCAATCAGGGAATGGTTATGTGTGATTTGGATACTGATATTATCCGTTCACAAAAAACATCAAAAGGACAAAATCTGCCTTTTTATACTGCTTATGCAGTTGAAGGAAAACAAAGACTTCTCCGTCCTGTTCCCATGAATCCATATCTTCCTCAGGGAAAGCTGGCTGAAAATAATTTTATTGAAGAACTTTTCACTTTGCAATGTATGGCACTTAAAGGCAGACTTGAAAACACAGGAATTAAAAAAGTTGTTTTGGGATTTTCAGGGGGACTTGACTCAACTTTAGCACTTTTGGTTGCAGCAAAAACTTTTGATATTATGGGACTTGACCGCAAAAATATTATTTGTTTAAGAATGCCGGGATTTGCCTCCAGCCATAGAACACAGGGAAATTCAGAGGCTTTGGCAGAAATTTTGGAAGTTACCTCCCGAGAAATTTCCATAGAAAATGCTGTAAATCTTCACTTTGAGGATATAGGTCATAACAGTCAAACTCAGGATATAACATATGAAAATGCTCAGGCAAGAGAAAGAACACAAATTATTTTTGATATTGCAAATGATGAAAATGCTTTGGCCTTGGGAACAGGTGATTTATCGGAAATTGCTTTGGGGTGGTGTACCTTTGGCGGAGATCAGCTTTCCGGCTATAATGTAAATGCGTCCATAACCAAAACTTTGGCAAAAAAGATAGTTTCTCATCTTGCCATAACAGAAATTTTTGAAGGTACTGCAGGACTTTTGTCAGATATTGTTGAAACTCCCATAAGCCCTGAACTTGTTGGTAAAAAAGATGAAATTACACAAAAAACCGAAGATATATTAGGCCCTTATGAACTTCATGAATTTTTCCTGTATCATCTTATTAAATATGGTTTCAGACCAAGCAAAATTTACTACTATGGTTGTTTTGCATTCAGCGGAATTTTGGAACCTGCCTTTATCAAAGAAAAACTGGAACTTTTTATAAGAAGATTTTTCAGTTCCCAGTTTAAAAGAAGCTGTTCGCCTGACAGTGCAGTGCTTTGTGATGGGGTATTCGGAAAACATTTTTATATGCCTTCCGATATTTCACCTGAAATGTATATCAAGGAGCTGAAATCAGCAAGTTTTTAAAATAAAATATTTCATATAATATTTGAAAAATAATTAAAACACCCGTATAAGAATGGTTAATCGTTCTTATGTGGGTGTTTGTTTTTTATTTAAACTAAATTTTTTATAAAAGAATTATACTCAATAACAAAAATTAACTAAATCCAAACAGTGTGCATAAAATGATAAAAGTATAAACAGGAGGTGATGGAAATGAAGGATTATTTAAAAATTAGGAATATATCGACCACATATCAGGCGGAAAACGGTGAAACCCCCGCTCTTGACAATGTGAGTTTTGATGTGGCAAAAGGGGAGATAGTCAGTATTGTAGGTCCTTCTGGCTGCGGAAAATCCACTTTGCTGTCAGTTATAGCGGGGCTTATAAATCCTTGTGAAGGCGAGATTTTTATAGACGGAAAAAAAATAACGGGAATAAATGTGGATGTTGGATATATGTTGCAAAGAGATAATCTTTTAAGTTGGAGGACTATATATAAAAATATAATTTTCGGTTTGGAAATTCAAAATAAACTAACCGAAGAAAACGAAAAATATGCACAATTTTTAATGAAAACTTACGGACTTTATGATTTTAAAGACAAATATCCCTCCCAACTTTCCGGAGGTATGAGGCAAAGAGCAGCACTTATAAGAACTTTAGTGACAAAACCGGCAGTACTTTTACTTGATGAGGCTTTTTCGGCACTTGATTATCAAACAAGACTGGCGGTAACAGATGATGTATATAAAATATTAAAAAAAGAAAAGAAAACCACTCTTATAGTAACTCATGATATTCCCGAAAGCATAAGTATGTCTGACAGAGTTGTGGTACTTTCCAATCGTCCTGCTCATGTAAAATCTATTTACAGCATTGATTTCGGAGAAGAAGCCCGACTTCCTGTGGCAGTGCGAAATAATGAGAAATTTTCAGAGTATTTTAATATTATTTGGAAAGAGCTTGATGTTCATGTATAAAGAATTTACGGATATATCCAAGGAAAGAGAAATTTATCTTAAAAATAAAAAATATGAGAAAGTAAAACTCAGTTGTATTCGGTGGGGTATACTTTTGCTTTTAATTTTTATATGGGAAATATTTGCCCATATAGGCATAATTGATTCATTTATTATGAGTAAACCCTCTGATATTTTAAACACTATGGTACATTTATCACAAAATGATCTTTTACATCATTTAGGTATAACTTTGTATGAAACGGTTATGGGATTTGTAATTGGTGCGGTTTTTGGACTTATAATTGCGGCAGGCCTTTGGTGGTCTCCCAAAACTGCCAAGGTTTTAGAACCATATTTAGTGGTGCTTAACAGTCTGCCTAAAATCGCTTTAGGTCCTGTAATAATAATTTGGGTAGGGGCAGGGCAAAAAGCTATTATATTTATGGCACTGGCTATATCACTTATTGTTACTGTACTTGAAATGTTAAACGGATTTTTATCTACAGAAAAAGAAAAAATTATTATGGCAAAAACTTTCGGTGCATCTAAAAAACAGATTTTTACTAAAATAGTTTTTCCGTCAAATATAAATTCCCTTATAAACTCATTAAAAATTAATATCGGTCTTTCACTTGTAGGTGTTATAGCAGGAGAATTTCTTGTTTCAAAAGGGGGACTTGGATATTTAATAGTTTACGGAGGCCAGGTATTTCAAATGGATTTGGTTATGACCGGAGTTATTATTTTAGCTGTTATGGCAGCAGTTATGTATGAAATTGTGGCTTGTGCGGAAAAATTTGCCGCTAAAAAAATCAGCCGCAATTAAAATATTTTTGGGAGGTTTTATTCATTATGTATTTTAAAAAATTAACAGCAGTTTTGTTAAGTGCAGCAGTTTTGCTGGGATTCAGCGGCTGTGAAAAAAATGAAGAATCACTTCAAAAAGTCAGAGTAAGTGAAGTTACTCACTCAGTTTTCTATGCTCCTCAATATGTGGCTATGGCACTCGGATATTTTGAAGATGAGGGTATTGAAATTGAGCTTTCTAACGGACAGGGTGCGGATAAAGTTATGACGGCTCTTATATCTGATAATATTGATATTGGTTTCTCAGGTCCGGAAGCTGCTATTTATGTTTATAATGAAGGTAAAGAAGATTACCCGAAAGTATTTGCACAAGTTACAAAAAGAGATGGTTCTTTTCTTATAGGCAGAAACAAAGATGAAAATTTTGACTGGAAAAATCTTAAAAATGCCCATGTACTTCCAGGAAGAAAGGGCGGAGTTCCCTATATGACACTGGAATATGTAATCAGAAAAAACGGACTTAATCCACATGAGGATATGAATTTTGATGACAGCATACAATTTTCACTTATGGCAGGAGCTTTTGCAGCAGGAACGGCTGATTATGTAACTTTGTTTGAACCTACTGCAACAGCTTTTGAAAAAGAAGGCAAAGGATATATTTTAGCCTCTGTAGGTGAAGAAAGCGGAGAAATTCCATACACAGCATATTATGCAAAACAAAGTTATATTAAAAAACACCCTGAAATTATAGAAGGATTTACCAAGGCCATATACAGAGCGCAAAAATGGGTGAAGGATAATTCCTCAGAAGATATTGCAAAGGTATTATCATCATTTTTTCCGGATACTGAAACAGAAATACTTACAACAGTAATAGATAGATATAAAGACATAGATGCCTGGTGTGAAACTCCTGTTATGAAAAAAGAAGCCTTTGATAGACTTCAAATGGTTATGACAGAAGCAGGTGAACTTTCACAAAAAGCCGAATATGAAAAATTAGTTGATAATTCTTTTGCTGAAAAAATTTTAAAATAACTGAATTAAAAATAAAATAAAGTTCATAATAATTATGAAGTTAAAAAGGGAGGAATATAAATGGAAAATCTTACAACAAAAGAATTGGCGTCTATTGAAGACCAATTATCAAAAGAACAGTGCATCATCAAAAAATATAAAATGTATGCACAGGATATGTCTGACCCTCAGCTTAAAACAAAATGTGAACAAATTGCATCTGTTCACAGTGAACATTACACCAGACTTTTAAATAAGCTGAGCTAAGGAGGTAAAAACATGAATAAAAATAATTTTGGGGACAGAGAAATGATGGACGATATTTTGTCCACTGAAAAATTTATGACCGGCTGTTATAATGAAGTTGCAAATGAATGTGCAAGCTCATCACTTAAAAGTGAATTTGTAAACATTCTTACACATGAACACTCCATTCAACATGATATTTTCAAGGAAATGTCAGAGAGAGGTTGGTATAATACCACTAAAGCTGAACAAAGCAAAATTGAAGAAGCAAAAACAAAATATCAAAATCAACAGGATTTTCAGTAAAAATAAGCCGTGGGAAAAATCCCACGGCTTAAATTTGTTTAAAAAAGACTTGATATTTTAATTATTAAGGGTTATAATAATATTGTAATATAGTTATAAATACTACATAATATAATTTTATAAAATGAGGTGTTATTATGAACAGAAGTTTTGCAATGCCAAGAGATCCTATAAGTGCATATACCCATTTGGCAGGGGTTTTTCTTTCAGTGGCAGGAACTATTTGTATGTGTATTCAGGGTTATAATTTAATCGGAGAAGCCACAGCAAAATTTGCCGCAGCTGTTATTTTTGGACTTTCATTGACAGCACTTTATGCAGCCAGCACTATTTATCATTGGTGCAACGGTTCAAGCAAAACTCAGCAAATTTTAAGAAAACTTGACCACTCAATGATTTATGTTCTTATAGCGGGAACATATACACCTATTTTAATAGGAAACATGGAACAGCATAAGGCTTTAATTTTTACAGGTATTATGTGGGGATTGGCAGCTTTCGGAATTATTATGAAACTTTGTTGGATGAATGCTCCCAGAATTTTATCAACAATGCTTTATTTGATAATGGGCTGGGCAATAGCCTTTGATTTTTCTGCAATTTCCAATATGAAACCAGGTGCATTTATGCTGCTTTTGGCAGGGGGAATTTTTTACACAATAGGCGGAATTATTTATGCTGTTAAAAAGCCTAATATTTCAAAATCCTTTGGATTCCATGAAATTTTTCATGTATTTGTGCTTTTGGGCAGTTTATTCCATTATCTTGTAGTAGTTTTATATGTGTTGTAAATATTAAATAAGCTAAAATAATTGTGGCTATAAAAAAGCGATATTCATAAAAGAATATCGCTTTAATTTTGTATTAAATTAGATGAACAATGTAACAAGTTTGAAGAGCCAGTTTGCTGCAACACCTGCACAAAGACCGCCTATTGTATGGCTGATAATAGCTTTACCTGTAAGTTCACTGGATCTAAGAGCTGACATCATAGCAACATGAGTACTGAGGTAACCACTCCAGCACATACACATAGCTGTAAATACTGCCACATCATTGGCATGAGCTGCACCGCTTGCTACCAAACCGGGAACAAGACCTATAGCCGCACCTGCTGCACCTAAAGCAGTAATCGGAACGGAAATAGCACTTGGATTGGAGAAACCAAATAATGGTTCAAGTATGAAGTTAAGTTTCTTACCTATTGCAGGCAAAAGACCCAAACCTTCATAAGCGGCACCTGTGTAAACACCTTCAGCAGAAGGACCGTTTGTAAGAACCATAACAATAGTACAAATAATAAGAACACCCGGAATGATGGCTGCACCAAGGCTGACACCGCTTTTTCCGCCTTCCAAAACGGAGTCAAGAAGTCTGCTTCCTACACTTCCGTTTCTTATAATACGTTCATCTGTTCTAAGTTGACTGACATTTTCGTCATTTTCATCAACGCAATTTTGTTGTTTGCCATAGATTTTAGATGTAAACCCAAGCATAATTCTTGTGCTGATAATACTTCCGATTATAGCAGCTATATTTCCTATCAATGCGGCAAGAGCAAAACTTTCACCTGTAGGGCTTTTTACACCTATCATAAATGTGGTGATAATAAGACCCATACCAAAAGATGTACCGATATTTGTAAGAGCAGGAAGCTGATATTTTTTAAAATATCTCTTAAATCCCTTATCTTCTGCCAAAGTCAAAATAGCAGGGTTATCGGAAAGATAACAGGTTAAAATACCAATTGCAGATGCACCAGGAAGACCGTAAAGAGGTTTCATAAGTGGTGTAAGTCCATGGTTAATTAATGAAACAACACCGAATTCGGAAAAAATACCTGAAAGTGCCCCTGTTACAACAGCTACAGCTGTTATGTAGAAAACCGTGTTTAAAAGTAAATCAAAAGCTGTATTCATAATTGTATTTGCAAAGTTTACAGCACCCATTTTATGTCCGCCCAAATAGCATAGCAAACAGAAAATGCCTATAAATACGAATGCTTCCAGGCTTACTGCTTTTTTGGTTCTGAATTTTGCTTCGGGAGCAGCGATGATTTCTTGTTCATTTAATCCCTCTGAATTTGTTTCCAAACTGTCCATACTAAAATTCTCCTTTATATTATTGTTTTATATAACATTAAAATGTTATCACATCAAAGCCGACTTGTCAACGGTTTATGACATATTTATTGACAGGACGTTAATAAATAAAGCCCTCTATTTGTAACACTTGATTATTTATATATAAAAAATACGCCATATTATATAAAATCAGGCGTATTTTTTAAATAATTTATTTACTTACTTTTACTTTTATCCAAAGTTCAGATAATTTTTTCTTTAAAATTTCGTTGTATTCAAATGTTTCATCTTTTTCATATCCTGAACGGGGTACAAAGGCTTCATTTTCAAAGAACATTCCGCCTTCACTCATCATGTCATTTAAAACATCTTTATTAGCTGAGGCATATCCGCAGGTTTTTGTGTTGTCATATGAAGCTTCATAAGTTAAAACATAGTTGATAAATTCATGAGCAAGTTCAGGGTTTTCTGCGTTTTTCGGAATTACCATGGAGTCACACCACAGATTGCTGCCTTCTTTTGGCATACTGAATCCCATATCTGGGTTTTCATCTAAAACCACAGTGGCATCACCACTGTAAACTACAGCTAAATCCTTGTTGCCGTTTATCATTCCGTCTATAACTTCATCAGTTACATAGTTAGGTTCCATATTGGCATTTATATCCACTAACCATTCATAAGCTTCCATAATTTCATCTTCATTATCGGAGTTCATGGAATAACCCAATGCTTTAAATGCCATCATAAAAGAATCTCTCTCGGAGTCATACATATAAATTTTGCCTTTGTAATCTCTGTTTCTGAATATTTCAAAGCCTTCGTTTTCCACAGTTTCCTTTGAAACATTGTTTTTGTTGTACAAAATTCCTACAGAACCCCAGAAGTATGGAATTGAATAGTTGTTTTCAGGGTCAAAAGGAAGATTTTTTACACCATCTACTAGTACATTAAAATTAGTTATTTTATCTTTATCAATAGTGCTGAGCATATCTTCTTTTATCATTCTTTCAATCATGTAATCTGAAGGGATCAGCACATCATATTTATCTCCTGCCGAAAGTTTGGTATACATCATTTCATTGGAATCAAAATATTCCATAATAACATGGGCACCTGTTTGTTCTTCAAAATTCTTTATAAGGTTTTCTCCCGTGTATTCACCCCATGTAAAAATTTTAAGTGTTTGTCCGGAATATTTAAGGTTTTTTTCCTCCTGGGTATTTGCGCAGCCGGAAAGCAGCATTACTCCAGCTAAAATCAGTGCGGTAAGTTTTTTAATCATTTGTATCATTCTCCTTTTTTAGATTTTTCTATAATTATTGGTATAACATTTATTAATACCAAAACTATGGTGATCATAAATATAATAACTGTGGAAAGAGCATTTATAGATGGATTTACACGCTTGCTCATGGTATAAACCATAATTGAAATATTGTTTATTCCGTTTCCAGTTACAAAATATGAAATTATAAAGTCATCAAAACTCATTGTAAATGCAATCAAAGCTCCTGAAATAATGCCGGGCATAATCTGAGGAACAATTACTTTTATAAGTGCCTGCCATGGTGTGGCACCTAAATCCATACAGGCATCTGCCAAATTAGGGTCAAGACTGCGCAGTTTAGGTGTAACAGACAGCATTACATATGGAGTACAAAACATAATATGGGCTAAAAGCATACTTGTAAAGCCTTTATTTATTCCCAAAACACTAAAAAACATCAAAAGTCCTATAGCTGTTACAATTTCCGGATTCATAATAGGTAAATCATTTACTCTTTCTACAAATAATTTAATAAATTTATTGGATTTTGAAAGTCCAATTGCAGCTATTGTGCCTATTATTGTTGAAATCAGTGTTGCCAATAGGGCAATTACTATTGTATAGAATATTGAATTTAGCATATCCTCATTTTGGAACATTTTCTCATACCAGTAAAGAGAAAATCCTTTCCATTTAGTCAGAGATTTGCTGTCATTAAAAGAAAATACAATAGTATAAATTATGGGAGAATAGAAGAATATCATTATTAGTCCCATAAAAATTTTTGATAAAATCTTTTTGCCGCCTTTTTTATTATTTTTCATATTTCTCCCCCCCTTTAACTATTAGACTTTAAAGCCGGGTCTTTATCTACTTTTTTGGTAATATACATGGAAATCATAATAATTACAGCCATTATCATAGAAATAGCCGAACCCAAATTCCAGTTGCCTATGGTGAGAAATTGTGATTCAATTACATTTCCGATAAGCATATATTGTCCACCGCCCAAAAGTTTCGGAATGAAGAAACTGGATACCGCCGGCAAAAATACCAAAGTAATTCCACTGATTACACCGGGTAAAGACAGAGGCAAAGTAACTCTTAAAAAACTCTGAACTTTATTTGCACCCAAATCACTGGAAGCTTCCAAAAGGCTTTTGTCCATTTTGGTAAGAGATGAGTAAATCTGCAAAATCATAAATGGTACAAAGTTATAAACCATACCCAAAATTACTGCAAAGGATGTATGTAGCATTTTTACCGGGCCTATGCCAAAAAAGCCCAAAAAATTATTGACAATTCCGTTATCCTGTAAAATACCCATCCAGGCATAGGTTCTTACAAGCATATTAATCCATGTGGGAAATGTAATAAGTAAGATAAGACAGGCTTTTGACTTAGGCTTTGACTTAGCAATAATATAAGCTGTAGGGTATCCGATAACAAGACATATCACTGTTGTAGAAAGGGCAACTAAAAGGCTTCGCTTTAATACATCGGAAAATATTTTATCACTGAAAAAATATTTGAAATTATCCAATGTAAAACGAATTGTTGTTACATCGTTTCCTTTCTGAGTAAATGCGTAAAATACTATTAAAAGCATGGGAAGTATAATCATTATGCTTATCCATACCAAATAGGGATAAAACATTTTTCTGAATTGTTTCAATTCTTCACCTCCTTACTTTCTCATAATATGGATGTCTTCAGGGTCAAAATTAAGCCCTACTTCATCATCTACCTGATATTCGTCAGTGGTGTCCACTTTGTACTCATAACCCTGTGTTTTAAATGTAACCTGATATTCACCCTCTGTAATGTTTTCCGGGTCAAAATCATAATCAACTTCTGTAATTTCAACTGATGAATCATCTTCCAAACTCCATGCGGAAGCATTTGCCCATGTTTTAAGGTCCGTGTCCAAAGCAATGCTTTCCTTTATTTCATCAACTTTCTTAAAGAAATTAACAGCATAAATTTCTTCCTGATAAACATTGCTGACAATTCTGTTTTCATGGGTAACTATCATATTTGCAGTTACAAATGTACCGGCAGAAGTAGTAAACTTAACAGGATAAATACCGTTTTTCTTTTCTATTCGATATTCTACATCTACAATGGAAACAAGTTCATCATCTTTTTCAGGGAGCCATGCCTGAGCATCTGCTCTTGCAATAATATCAGCATCAGTGAGTTCATCAATATCTGCCACATCAAGATAAAAGTCGTTAGCACTCATCTTTTCTCCTGCTTCACTGTTTTCTACAGGCTTATCTTCGGAAACTTTCATGTTTACGGTGATGCTGGTACCTGCTCTGGTTTCAACTATGGTTTCGTAATGTACACCTTTAAACAGAACAGACTTAACAGTGCCTTTAAGTTTGCCCTTTTCTTTAGGAACAATATCAAGGTCCTCAGGTCTTATTACTACATCGACTTTTTCATTTGGCTTAAAGCCCATATCTACACATTTAAATTTTTTATCTTCAAACAAAACTTCATAGTCATTAAGCATAACACCGTCAATAATATTGCTTTCACCGATAAAGTTTGCCACAAATTCATTTATAGGTTCATTATAAATATCGGTAGGGGTGCCTATTTGCTGAATCTCACCGTCATTTATAACTACTATTTTATCACTCATGGTTAGAGCTTCTTCCTGGTCATGAGTTACAAAAATAAATGTAATTCCAACTTCCTGCTGAATTCTTTTTAGTTCATGCTGCATTTCTTTACGCAGTTTTAAATCCAAAGCTCCCAAAGGCTCATCCAAAAGCAAAACCTTAGGTTCATTTACCAAAGCTCTGGCAATGGCAATTCGCTGTTGCTGGCCACCGCTCATTTCGGTTACATTTCTGTCCCCGTAATCTTCAAGATTAACAAGCTTTAACATTCTCATTACTTTCTGTTTGATAATGTCCTTAGGTTCCTTTTTTATTTTAAGTCCGAATGCAATATTGTCATATACATTCATGTGGGGGAAAAGTGCATATTTTTGGAATACTGTATTTACTTCTCTTTTATAAGGAGGAACATTGCTGATGTCTTCACCATCAAAAATCACCTGACCTTCAGTGGGGTTTAAAAATCCTCCCAATATACGCAGCAAAGTGGTTTTTCCGCAACCGGAGGGACCCAGAAGTGTTACAAATTCATTCTCATATATATCAAGAGTAATCCCTTTGAGTACAAATTGTCCGTTAAATTCTTTAACAATGTTTTTAAACTGAATTATTTTCTCCATAATATCCTCCTCAAATTAATGTTAAAACATAGGGGGTGTAGCTATCCACAAAATCTTTGCAGTTGTTTTTCTTTCATTTATAATGAAATGAAAATTTTTCCCAGTTAAATAGAAAGTTTCACCTTTTTTTATTATGTGTCTGTCATCGCCGTTAATTAAAACCACACTGCCTTCCAGTACATATCCAAATTCTTCGCCGTCATTTGCCGGAACTTCAAATGTATTGCAGCCGGAATCCAGTTCCACAAGTATTGGTTCCATTTTATTTTTTTGACAGTTGGGGACAATCCATTTTATTTTGTAACCATCCCGTTCATCAACAAAATAATCATTTTCTCTGAAAATTATATTTTCAGTACTTTCTTCGGTAAAAAACTCCGATAAGCTTGTTCCCAACGCTTCCAAAATATCATCCAGCGTAGATATGGAAGGGGAGGTAAGATTTCTTTCCACCTGTGAGAGAAAACCTTTGGTAAGCTCACATCTACTGGCAAGTTCTTCTAAAGTCAGAGATTTTTTGGTTCTGAGAAGTTTAATTTTAGCTCCAATATCCATGAATATCCTCCTTTTTTCACTTGATTATATACTAATACTAAACAAATAATAATATTAATTAAACAATAAAGCTAAAAATCGGTTTTTGAAATAAATTATAAATTAACTTATTGTTTAGCCATAAAAAACACAATAAAACAGCTTGATTAAAGGGTTTGACAGTATTTTTATTAATAAAATATGTATTTGTTTTTAATAAAATCAATTTACATTATACACATATTATTCAAAAAGTCAATATTATAAAATAAAAAATTTAATGTTATTAAACTTAAAAATAAAAAAAGCGGAAAATCTTTTTTGATTTTCCGCATAAACTGAATATATAATGCTGTTATACCCTTAAAATTTAAAAAATCAGGATAAAGGTTATTACATTCTCTTTTCATAGCCACGAGGTGTAACCATTTTTCCGTTTATAATTTTGGTGCTGCTGTTTCCGATAAATACTGTAGTAAACATATCAACTTCCGTATCTCGCAGTTCCTTAATTGTCATAATTTTTGACACCTGACCATCTCTGCCTATGTTTTTAACTGTTCCGCAAACTAAATCTTCAGATTGGTATTTCATTATAATATCACAGGCTTTTTGAAGGTAGTCATGGCGTTTTTTACTGGAAGGATTGTAAATACACATTACAAAATCTCCGTCAGCGGCACAGGCTATGCGTTTTTCAATTTTTTCTATAGGTGTAAGCAAGTCTGAGAGAGAAATTACAGCAAAATCGTGGATTAAAGCTGCTCCTAAAACTGCTGCACCACTGACAGCTGCGGTAATTCCCGGTACAATTTCAATTTCAACATCTTTAAAATCTTTTTCGGCAAGCTGATAAATAAGTCCTGCCATACCGTAAACTCCTGCATCACCGCTGCAAACCATGGAAACTACTTTACCTTTGTCGGCTTGTTCCAAAGCAAGACGACATCTTTCAATTTCCTGCTTCATAGGTGTGGAAACCATCTCTTTTTCCGGAAACATTTCTTGCAGCAAATCCAAATAAACTGTATAGCCAAAGAGAGTTTCGCTCTGTGTCATAGCTTCAATGGCTTGATTGGTCATGTATTCTTTATTTCCGGGCCCCATGCCCACAACATATATTTTTTTCATAATTATACCGCCTTTTATATACTTAATGTATTATAAACTAAAATTATACAAAAATCATTTTTCTTTTTTATAAGCTATATTGATGTAATTTTCAAAAATTAACGCTTGTTTTCAAAGTTATGGTGTATTTTGTGATATTTTCATATACAATTTGTAATATTATCATTATATAATACAGCAAATTACATTTAATTTTAAAATAAACCATAATTTTTATTCTGTATTTTGTGGCAAAATATTTTTAACTTTGTTTTTAAACCACAAAACCCGATTTTTATTTCATATAATTAAAAACTGATATTATTCGTGGATTTATCCCATAAAAGCAACAGACTTTCGGATTTTTCATCGGCGTTTGAGGTTATTATCACATCAAAATCGCAATTTTCCGTAAAGCTTACCACCTTTACACCATTTGGTACTTGTCCGATTATGGGGACTTCGGTTTTTATGACAATATTCTCACCATGGAGAATTTTTGCAGACACTTCTTTGATTTTATAAGGTCTTAGAATTTGTAAACCCTGTTCCACCGCCCAGCTGTCTATGGCAAAAATATTGTTTATATCTGTAGCAGTAGTTACTACCGGAGTGGAGTTTATAAACTCACTTATTTCCAAAGCCAGCTTGTTAGCTCCTCCTACATGGCCGGATAAAATAGGTATAGTAAATTTTCCGCAGTCATCTATGCAGATTACCGCAGGGTCTGTGAGCTTTGATTTAAGCAATTTTCCTACAGAACGGACAGCTATTCCCACAGCCCCTATAAAAATCAAGGCATCACATTTGTCAAAATTTTCTTTTGCCCATTCATAGTGGTTTACAAATGAGATGTTCAGTTTTTCCGAAGCTTTTTTTGAACCGCTGTCTACGGTACAACCGTATTTTTTTGCAATTTTTTGCCCCAATTCATAGCCCTTTAGACTGCACGCAATTATTTTTATTTTCATTTTTATTTACTCGCTTTTCTAAACTCTGTTTCAAAAGTTGGGTCATAGAGCTTGGAAAGGTCGTAATTATCGCCTAAAAATTCTCCCACAACAGTAAGTGCAGTCTTGGTAATGTTGTTTTCTTTGGCTGTTTGAGCCAATGTACCTACTGTACATCTGCAAATTTTTTCATCAGGCCATGTGGCTTTATATACAAGAGCAGCTTTTGTATCAGGTGAATATCCGCCTGCAATAAGCTCACTGGAAAGTTCTTCCAAAAGTCCCGTGCTTAGGAAAATTACCATAGAACACTGGTGTGAGGCCATTGCACGGATATTTTCTTTTTCTGGAACAGGAGTTCTTCCTGCCATTCTGGTAATAATAACGCTTTGGCTCACATTTGGCAAAGTGTACTCAGCTTTCAGGACAGAAGCCGCTCCGCAGAAACTGGAAACACCGGGAACCACATCAAATTCTATTCCCATAGGAGTTAGTCTGTCCATTTGTTCTTTTATTGCACCATAAACACAAGGGTCCCCTGTGTGAAGTCTGACAGTCATTTTACCTGCATTTTCAGCTTTTTCAATTTCATCAATTACTTCATCCAATGTCATATATGCACTGTTGTGGATTTCACAGCCCTCCTTGGCATATTTTAATAGTTCGGGATTCACAAGACTGCCTGCATATATAATAACATCAGCCTGTTCCAAAAGTTTTGCCCCTCTTACAGTGATTAAATCCACAGCACCGCTGCCTGCTCCAACAAAATGTACCATAATTTATTCTCCTTTTCAGATTTTGTTATATCTTTATTTAAAATAAATATATAGATTATAGTATTTATTTTATCATAATAATAATTTTCATAATGTATTGTTTTTTAAGAATATTATATATATTAAATTCACCATAATTTTAAACTAGCTATTGTTAGCAAGTAAAGTATCTTAAATATGATTTATTAGTCAAATTTATAGCTAATATTAATATATAAACATCAGACTATCAATAATTTTTTGTTAGCAATACTAACGATTGTTAGTAAGTTTTACAACTGTATAATATCGAAATTTTTACTGATATTATATCATTTTACCCATATAAGGTCAATAAAATATAATTATCTTTGAGTTTGACAATTTTTCTTTTGTGTTTGTAATTTGACATTTTCTATTTGACAAAAGCATTAAAATTATATAAAATAGATTTTATACGATATTATTAATATTTAAAAAGGAGAACGGAAATGGATCCCGATGTCAATTATTTAAACTTTACTTTAACAACCCTTGTTTTAATTCTT
>JAHHUA010000169.1 GCA_020024235.1 Oscillospiraceae bacterium | reverse complement strand
ATTGACAATATACCCACTATGGGTATATAATAGGGACAAAGAAATACCACATGGGGGTATATTAAAATACAAAGGAGGAAATTATTTTGAAAGAAGAAATATATGATATAGGTGGTATGCACTGTGCAGCCTGTTCTTCGGCAGTGGAAAGAGTTACTCGCAAAATGGACGGAGTTTTAGAAAGTGAAGTAAATCTTCCAATGAATCGTATGAGAATTGTTTACGATGAAAGCAAGGTTACACCTGAAATGATTATTAAAAAAGTAGAAAGAGCAGGTTTTACCGCAAAATTAAGGGCGGAGGAAGAAGATGTAAAACCTCAGAAAAACAATGAGGAAAATGAACTTAAAAACGAGAAAATTTCTCTGTGGATTTCCGTTATAATGGCAGGACTTTTGCTTATAGTTTCCATGGGACAGATGATATTTCCCAATATGCCTATTCCCGACATTATATCTATAGACAAAAATCCCTATAATTTTGCAATTTTGCAAATGCTTTTGACAATTCCGGTTTTATATTTGGGCAAGAAATTTTTTATAGGGGGATTTAACTCACTGTTTCATGGCAATCCCAACATGGATACCTTGGTGGCAGTAAGTTCCACAGCCTCTTTTTTATTCAGTGTTGTAATGACATTTTTAATCGGAAAAGACCATCACTATGTTCATAACCTGTACTTTGAATCTGCCTCAGTAGTGGTGGCACTGGTTTCCGTCGGCAAATATCTTGAAGATATAAACAAGAAAAAAACCACAAACACTATCACATCTTTGATGAAATTAAATCCTGATACTGCTTTACTGGTGGACGAAAACGGCACATGGGAAGTTCCTGTTTCCAAAATTAAAACAGGGGATACTGTTTTGGTTAAGCCCGGTGCACAAATTCCTCTTGACGGAATAATAAAAGACGGCAGCGGCAGTGCAGATGAATCCATGCTGACAGGTGAAAGTATGCCTGTTGAGAAAAAAATCGGTGATGAAGTTATCGGCGGAAGTGTACTTGTAAACGGTGCAATATATGTAACTGTAACAGCTACAGGTTCTGATACCACTCTGTCAAAAATTATAAAATTTGTAGAAGATGCTCAAGGCAAAAAAGCACCTATTGCCAAAATGGCAGATAAAGTTGCAGGAGGATTTGTGCCTGTTGTTATGGCAATCGCTATAATTTCCGCTGTAATTTGGATTTTAGTGGGCAAGGAACTTTCATTTGCACTTAAAATATTTACTTCAGTTTTGGTTATTGCCTGCCCATGTGCTATGGGACTTGCCACACCTACCGCTACAATAGTGGGAACAGGTTTGGGAGCTTCCAAAGGCATTTTAATCAGAAACGGAGAGGCTTTGGAAATTACACACAGTGTAAAAACCGTAGTTTTTGACAAGACAGGCACAGTAACCGAAGGCAAACCATCTGTTACCGAAATTATAGGAGAAAATAATACACAAATTCTTTCGGCAGCATATTCATTGGAAAAATTGTCGGATCACCCATTGTCAAAGGCAATCTGTGATAAGGCAAAAGAATCGGATATTACTGCTAGCGAAGTGAAAAAATTTGACAATATTACAGGAAAAGGCATTGTGGGCAATGATGATGCGGAAAATGAATATGCTGTAGGAAATGTCAAACTTATGAATGAAAAAAATATTGATATAAACAATTACAAAAACAAAGCTCAGGAATTAGAAAAACAGGGAAAAACCGTTGTATATATTGCGAAAAACGGAAAAGCTTTGGGTATAATTGCCATTGCAGATAAGATTAAAACCGACGCAAAGGACACCATTAGTCAGCTTAAAAATATGGGTGTTAAAACCGTTATCCTCACAGGGGATAACAGAGCTGCCGCAGAAGAAATCGGCAGACAATGCGGTGCCGATGAAGTTATTTCGGAAGTTTTGCCCACCGAAAAAGCTGAAGTTATCAAAAAATATCAGGAAAACGGCGATATTGTAATGATGGTAGGGGACGGTATAAATGATGCTCCGGCTCTCACACAGGCAGATATAGGCTGTGCTATCGGAAACGGAAGTCATATAGCTATTGATTCCGCACAAATTGTACTTATGAAAAATGATGTAATGGATGTAGTAAGAGCTATTCGTCTTAGCCGCTATACTATTGCAAATATTAAACAAAATCTGTTTTGGGCATTTTGCTATAATACATTGGGAATTCCTGTTGCGGCAGGTGTTCTGTATCCGGCATTTAATATGCTGCTTTCACCAATGATAGGTGCTTTGGCAATGAGTTTAAGTTCACTGTTTGTAGTTTCAAATGCCTTAAGACTTAAAACCAAAAAAATATAGGGAGGGTTATTCATGAAAGAATGTTGTCATCATGAAAAAAAACACCGTGAACCGGAAGAATACAAAAGCCTTAAAAATCGTCTGAGCCGCATTGAAGGTCAGGTAAGGGGACTTCAAAAAATGTTGGAGGAAGATGTATACTGTACAGATATATTAACACAGGTATCTGCGGTACAGGCGGCACTGAATTCATTCAGCAAAGAGCTTTTGGAAAATCACATCAGAACCTGTGTGGTTCATGATATAAGAGAGGGCAAAGACGAGGTTATATCCGACCTTGTTAAAACCATACAAAAATTAATGAAATAAAGAAAGAGGTAAAGAAAAATGATTACACTTAATGTATCCAATATGCATTGCGGAAAATGCGTAGCCAGAATTACTGATGCTTTTAACGGAGAAAACATCAAATTTGAAATCAGCCTGGAAAATAAGACTGTATCTGTTGAAGAAAAAGATGTAGCCATAGCAAAGGAAATTTTAGATGATTTGGGCTTTGATGCCGAATAATTAAATTAAAAAAAGACTGGACAGTTTTGTTCAGTCTTTTTT
>JAHHUA010000168.1 GCA_020024235.1 Oscillospiraceae bacterium | reverse complement strand
CCAATTTATTTTTTTTCAATATCTCTGTGGGTTATAACTGTGGCATAGCCCTTTGATATAAGATAATTTCCTGTAAGTTCTGCAAAAGTAACACTTCTGTGTTTTCCTCCGGTACAGCCAAATCCTATTGTAAGCTGACTTTTTCCCTCTTTTATGTAAAGCGGCATTACAAAGTCAATGAAGTCTTTTACTTTATCACGGTATATTAGTGAGTTAGGGTCAGCCATTACATAATCGGAAACATCTTTTGAAAGTCCCGTTTTGTGTTTTAATGCAGGAACATAAAAAGGGTTTGCCAAACATCTCACATCATACTGCAAATCCATATCTGACGGTGTGCCGTATTTAAATCCGAAAGATACACAGTTAATTGTGATGGGGCTTTGCTGTTCAGAACCAAAAAATCCGATTATTTTCTGTTTTAATTGTGCCGGTGATAAATTTGTGGTGTCAATGAAGAAATCCGCTCTTTTTTTAATTTCATCAAGTTGTTCTCTTTCATATTCAATACATTTTTCCAAAGTCAGACCATCTTCTGCCAAAGGATGTCTTCTGCGGGTTTCTTTATATCTGTTTAAAATAATTTCATTATCTGCATCTATATAAACCAACTTGAAGTTTACATTTTCGTCCCCAAGCTTATCAAGTTCCGATTCAAAGCTGTTAAACATATCTTTGCTTCGTATATCTACAACTACAGCCATACCCTTGTCACCTATTTTACCTATTTCAGCCAGTTCGGCAAATTTTTCCAGGAGAGTGGGGGGAATATTGTCAACACAGAAAAAACCTATATCTTCCAAGGATGCCATAGCTTTGGATTTTCCGCTTCCCGACATTCCTGTAAGAATAATAAAATTCATATTTTCATCTCCGTTAATTTATATATGTTCTTATATTATTTCTATTTCTGTTTCCAGATTAAATCCTGTTTCTTTTTTTACTGTAGTTTGTATGTGCTTAATAAGAGATAAAACATCATCAAAATCAGCATTTCCCTTATTTATAACAAATCCTGCGTGTTTTTCGCTGACATAGGCATCTCCTATATGAAATCCTTTAAGTCCGCATTGCTCAATTAATTGACCTGCAAAAGCACCTTCAGGTCTTTTAAAAGTGCTGCCTGCATTTGCATATTCCAAAGGTTGATTATTTTTTCTTTTTTGCATAAGTTCTTTCATTCGGCTTTCTATTTCATTGTGATGACCTTTTTTTAATGAAAAGACAGCTTCGGTTATAATTGCTTTGTTATTTGTAAACATAGAATGTCTGTAAGAAAAATCAGCATCATCAAGTTTGGCTTCCAAATTTTCACCATTTTTTGAAATATACCGGCATAGAGTAAAAACATCTTTTATTTCTCCTCCGTAAGCACCAGCATTCATTCTGACAGCTCCGCCCACTGTGCCGGGTATGCCGTAAGCAAATTCAAGCCCTGTAAGGTTATGTTCAAGAGCAAAAAGGCATACAGCAGAAAGAGCTGCTCCTGACTGAGCATAAATTTCCATATCTGAAATTAGTTTTATATCAGATATATGACTGCCTAAAATAATGGCACAACCGTTAAATTCCTTATCGGAAATAAGCACATTGGAGCCATTGCCCAAAACAATGTTTTTTATATCATTTTCATTTAAATATTTATAAATTGTTTGTATTTCAAAGCTGCTTTTGGGAAATACAACACATGAAGCATTTCCGCCTATTTTAAATGTTGAGTGATTTTTCATAGGCTCATTTTTTAAAAAGCATAAATTATTTTTTTCACAAAAAGAAATAAGATTATCAATTTTATTCATAAATAAACCTCTGTTAAATTAATATTGCTCAAAGTTAATATCTCCGGTATGATTATTTTCCTTTGAGAGATTTTCAAGCAAATCTTCCGCAGCATTGTAACCGAGTTTTTTCTGACGGTTGTTCATTGCTGCCACTTCCAGAATAACAGCCAAATTTCTTCCCGGTTTAATTGGGATAGTGAGTGATTTCACATTAATTCCAAGAATTTCCTTGTATTCTTCGTCAATTCCCATTCTGTCGTAAACTTTTTGGGAATCCCAAGGTTCAAGGCAGACAATAAGGTCTATTTTTGCGGTAACTTTGACAGCTCCTATACCAAAAAGACGCTTTGCATTAATAATTCCTATACCACGAAGTTCAAGAAAATGTCTGATATTTTCAGGTGAGGAACCTACCAAAGTTTTGTTGGATACCCTTCTTACTTCAACAGCATCATCTGCAATAAGTCTGTGTCCTCTTTTTACAAGTTCTACAGCAGCTTCGCTCTTGCCGATACCGCTTTCACCTGTAATAAGGATACCCTCTCCGTATACTTCTACCAAAACACCATGCAAAGTAGTTCTTGGAGCAAGTTTAACATTTAGGAAAGAAAACAAAGAGGAAACCAAAGATGCAGTGTTTTCTGAAGAAGAGCAAAGAGGCACACCATATTTTTTTGCGGATTCCAAAATTTCGGGTAAAATTTCCAGATTTTTAGTTACAACCACTACAGGAGGTGTAACCTCAAAAAGACCGTCTATTCTTTCGCTTAAAATTTCTTTGGGAAGCTGTTTTAAATAGCTTATTTCCATAGTTCCCAAAATTTGAACTCTTTTATTATCAAATACTTCCTTATATCCTGCCAGCATAAGACCTGGTCTGATAACTTCAGGACTTTCTACAAAAAGATTTTCCACAGGCTGTGGTGTATATATTACATCAAAATTAAATTCTTTAATTATTTTGTCTAAACTGACATTGTATTTTCCACTGCTCATAAATATACCTCCGATATAATATGTTTATTTGAATGAAAAAGTTTGATAATAGAAATTATATTTTCTTATTATAGTTAAATCTATTATACTTCAAAACATATTTTGTTTCAATAGATTTCAATAAGATAGATAA
>JAHHUA010000167.1 GCA_020024235.1 Oscillospiraceae bacterium | reverse complement strand
TATCATAATAATATTGCGAATTAATGAATATATTTCATATTTTTTTCAATAATATTAATAACTTATTCCAAAAGGAGGAAATTAATTGAATATTACAGATATTAGAGTAAGAAAAACATATGACAATCAAAAATTAAAAGCTGTGGTATCCGTTACAATAGACGGGGATTTTGCTGTACATGATATTAAAATCATAGAAGGGGAAAGGCTTTTTGTAGCCATGCCCAGCCGCAAAGATGAAAATGGCAAATACAGGGATATTTGCCATCCTATAACAGCAGAAAGCAGAAACAAACTTGAACAAGCCATTCTTAAAAAATACCATGAAGTTTTGGCAGATTACTGATTATATTTCTTTCTCCGTTCAGCCAAAAGTAAATCCACCATTTTTCCATAGCTTTTCACACCGTCATTTTGATTATTGATTTTTAAATATGTATCATTAACTTTTTTAGAAACATCGGCAATAGGTCCTTCAAACTTTTCCCAATAACTTAAATAGGAATCAAAATCTGCCTTAATTCCTTCGGAATACTCATTGTAAATTTCCAAAAACATATCATAGTCATCGACATAAAGTTTATTCATGGAATGAACCAAAGCCAGCATTAAACCACTGTATTTTATAGTGCTGTTATCTGATTCCATACAGGCAAGATAAGCTATAAAATTAGCCTCATCTTCCCTCATAATACCTCTGACATGGCTCATCTCATGGCACATGGTGGCAGGCAGAGAATAAGCAGATACATCAGCATTTATATTAGCTTCCATAGTCAGCGGAGAAAAAATTCCCGTTATTTCCGTAAATGACATAAGCTTTGAACATATAAGAGGTTTGGGGCTTATTTTATTTCCTCCCAAAATAGGGTATTTTTCCGACAGTTTATCAAAAGCTTTGTAGCTTTCTTCAGCTATATCATAAATATTATCACTGAAAAGTTTTGTAACACCCAAATCGTCTTCTTCTACTCTGTATCTCAGGGAATTTGCATCATCTGCCAATTCTCTGCAAAGTGCAGAAAGTTCATATTTAGTTGAATTTTCCAAATTAAGACCTGCATATTCTGCAAAAGACATTCTGTTATAATTTATGCCTTCCAAAATCACTAATGCAAAAAATATTGCAGAAATCCATGACAAAATCCAGCCAATGAATTTAACCGTCAAAGCTTTTCGTTTTTCTTTTTCCGCATACATCACTCTGTTTACAAAATATATGAGAAGTAAGGGAGGTGCAAAAATTATAAATACTTCCACCAATGAAAAGGGAATATAATTTGTAAGAGTTAAAATTATATTCATAATAGATGGATAGATTTTTGCCCCATAAAATTCCGCTGCCCCGGGAAACATCCTAAAAAACATAATAATCACTATTCCCAAAGGAATAAGTAATATATTCATATAACAAGCAGGAAGTTTTTCTAATTTATTTTTTTTAATTTTTATTTTATCCATGTTATCCACCGCCAAGTAAAAATTTAATTGTCAGATGATATTATAGTCCGCCTAAATCAATAAAATTTACAAAAAAGCCGGAAAACAATGCCTGCATTATTGAAGTAAATACCATATCTCTGTTTAATTTATACATACTTTCCCCTGCTGCAACTATGATACATATAAATGCTGTTGCAATTAAACTAACATATAGCCAAGTCGGATAACCAAAAGGTATACATACCAATGCCGTCAAAATCATTGGAGCAAAAAAACTTATTCCATGAAAAATTTGACCTGTTGTTTCCGAATGCATTTGTCTTAATACATATCTGTCGATTTGGTATACATAAAATCCCGCAAACATAAAAATTGTACCTAAAACAAAACCGATAATTCGTTTTATACTAAAATCAAATTCTGCAAATCCCAACATAACTGCAGCAATTATGGTAAATATTATTGGCAACATAAATATTAGCGATTTTATCTCTGACATTTTTCCTGATGACATAGTATCTCTGTAATTTATTTTTCCGTCCAATCCCGGCATAATGCCTTGCTTGTACAAAATCCAAGTAATAATACCAAAAGTAAATATATAAACCATATAAACCAGTCTGACTGTTAATTTTATACCTGGGATAAGACCGATTATCAAAACAAGTAACAGGAATAATACAAAACTTCCCAGCCAGGAAAAAAATCTGATTAATCCAAATTTAAAGGAATTTTCCACTTTGACATTGACAATATGCGGTATACAGTCGTTTTCCGGGATTTTAAACTTCAAATCCTCAGTTAGAAGTAAAACAAAACTGCTGATTGCCATAGCTATCAACAAGTATCCTTTAATCAAACCAAAATCTTTGTATTTAAGGTTAGTATTAAAGTTTTTATTAATCCAACCTGTAATATTATTTAAATATTCACCGCTTAGTAATGTATTTTTGTCCACTGTGGCAGGCACTATTTTTAAGGATATATTATCCTTTTCGGCAGCAAAGCCAAAGCCTGTTTCATTTATTTTGCTGTTTGTTAATTTGTTATAAATTGAGGTGATAGTTTTCGGAGAAGAATCTTTATCCACTGTGGTGGATATAAGTAATGTGGGAATTTCTGAAGGTTCTACTGATACAGGTGATAAAATTATCCTTCCCATCACATTGGGATTATCAGTTTCAAATCCCTCAAAATGAGAAATTAATATAAGTTTATCAGGAATATATTCTAAACAATCATTTATATTGTTATCTTCCTCTTGCTCACCCAGTTTAAAATGATAGTGATAAAGATTATTTTGCCTTAGAAGATTCAGAAGTGATTTTACCTCATTATTTCTCTCGTTTTTGTTTTGAATTACTACAAAAATATAATCACTGTTTTCAGCATCACCTTTAGTGAAAAACGCACTTTTAAAACCCATAGCATAAAATTTCTGGCTGTTTTTTCCAATATTTACACTGAAAAATCCCGCTAAAATAATTGAC
>JAHHUA010000166.1 GCA_020024235.1 Oscillospiraceae bacterium | reverse complement strand
ATGAAACATAAAGCGAGAATATTACTTATTACTTTTCTTCTTTGGAAGAATTTTTTTCCTCTGCTGCTTTTTCTGTAGCCAATTTCTTAGCAGCGGCATTTCTTTCACTTGCTGTAATGTTTGACTGAATAGCCCATTTAGTAACTCTGATTTTATTTCTGTCGCTGCCTGTTTCCAAAACAACTATATCTTCTTTAACACTGATGACAATACCTACAATACCGCCTATTGTGATAACTTCGTCGCCTATTTCAAGTGTGTTTCTCATATTTTGCAATTCTTTATCTCTTTTTTTCTGAGGACGAATCATAAAGAAATAGAGAAATGCGAACATCAAACCAATAATTGCAATTTGAGTCATAAATGCAGCGTTGGCATTTGGCTGAGCCTGAGCTGCTTGCAAAAGAAAATTTGTCATAATAAACTTCTCCTTTAAAATTAAAATATTTTTATGCAACAGTGTTAATTATAGCTAAATTTACATAAAAAATCAATAGAGTTTACAAAATGTTTAAACTCTTTTGCTGAGAATAGGCAAATATTGTTCTCTGAATGTATCAAATGTGTCATTGTCAAGTTCATAGCGTATTCTTTCCAGCAATGTATTATAAAAGTACAAATTGTGTATAACAGCAAGTCGCATTCCCAGCATTTCATGAGCTTTCATAAGATGTCTTATATAAGCTCTGCTGTGATTTTTGCACACAGGGCAGTCGCACTGATTGTCTATGGGCGAAACATCTCTTTCATATTTTGCATTTGCTATGTTTATAATTCCGCTCCATGTAAAAAGATGTCCGTGTCTTGCATTTCGGCTTGGCATTACGCAGTCAAAAAGATCAACACCTCTG
Source organism: Oscillospiraceae bacterium (assembly GCA_020024235.1). Lineage (GTDB taxonomy): Bacteria > Bacillota > Clostridia > Oscillospirales > Ruminococcaceae > JAHHUA01. The sequence goes on along the minus strand of JAHHUA010000166.1, from coordinate 2,118 downwards.
TAAACAGACTCAATAATATTTGCCGGAGTTCCCACACCCATTAAATATCTGATTTTGTCAGCAGGCATATAAGGTTCAACTGTTTCAATAATATCATACATTTCTTCGGCAGTTTCGCCTACAGCAAGTCCGCCGATAGCATAGCCGTCCAAATCAAGAGCTGCAATATCTTTCATATGCTGTATTCTCAAATCCTTGTAAGTGGAACCCTGATTAATTCCGAAAAGTAACTGATTTTTATTTATTGTTTCAGGCAGAGAATTAAGTCTTGCCATTTCTTTTTTGCATCTTTCCAGCCAGCGAGTTGTTCTTTCTACGGATTTTTTGGTGTAATCATAGGGAGCTGGGTTTTCTATACATTCATCAAAAGCCATAGCTATAGTGGAAGCTAAATGGGACTGAATCTGCATACTTTCCTCTGGTCCCATAAAAATGCGTTTTCCGTCTATGTGGGACTGAAAGTAAACCCCCTCTTCCTGAATTTTGCGGAGTTTTGACAAAGAAAATACCTGAAAACCTCCGCTGTCAGTCAAAATAGGCTTGTCCCAGCCCATGAATTTATGAAGTCCCCCCAGTTCATAGACTACATCATCACCCGGTCTTAAATGTAAATGGTAAGTGTTGCAAAGTTCTACCTGGCATTTTAAATCTTTTAGGTCATAGGAAGAAATACCGCCTTTTATAGCTGCCGCCGTACCCACATTCATAAAAGCCGGAGTTTGGACTGTGCCATGAACGGTGGTAAACTCTCCACGCCTTGCATTGCCTTGTTTTTTTATTAATTTATACATTTTTCTTCCCCTTTATAAAATTTCTAAAGAATAATCATTGCATCACCAAAACTGAAAAATCTGTATTTATCCTTTACTGCATGGTCATATGCATTCATTGTATGTTCGTAACCTGCAAAGGCAGAAACCAGCATAATCAGAGTGCTTTCCGGCAAATGGAAATTTGTGATAATACCGTCAAGAACTTTAAATTCATATCCGGGGTAAATAAATATATCAGTGTCCCCGTGAGCTGCCATAATTTCGCCTTTAAAAGTCGCCACTGATTCCAAAGTTCTGCAAGCAGTTGTACCTACTGCAATAACTCTGCCCCCTGCCGCTTTAGTTTCTTTTATCATTTTTGCAGTTTCTTCAGGCAGAAAATACTGTTCTGTGTGCATTTTGTGATCTGTTATTTCATCTTCTTTTACCGGTCTGAATGTGCCTAAACCTACATGAAGTGTTACATAAGCAAGTCTTACACCCTTTTCTTCCAGCCTTTTCATAAGTTCGGGTGTAAAGTGAAGTCCTGCTGTAGGAGCTGCAGCAGAACCTACTTCCTTTGAGTAAACTGTTTGATAGCGTTCATTATCCTCCAGTTTTTTTGTTATATAAGGAGGCAAAGGCATATTTCCGATTTTATCAAGTATATCGTAAATATTATCCCCATCATAAGTAAATTTTGCAAGACGGTTTCCTCCATCAACACTGTCAATAATTTCGGCTTTTAAAATTCCGTCACCGAAAATAAACTTACTGCCGGGTTTTGCTTTTTTGCCGGGTTTAACCATAATTTCCCACACATCTTTTTCTCTCATATTCAGCATGAGAAATTCTATTTTGCCCCCTGATTCTTCCTTGTTGCCGTAAAGTCTGGCGGGAATAACCCTGGAATCGTTTAAAACCAGCAAATCCCCTTTGTTAAGAATTTTTTCAATGTCGGTAAAAACCAAATCCTCTGTTTTTCCTGTTTTTCTGTCCAATTTTAAAAGTCTGGAACTGTCCCTGGGATAAACAGGAGTCTGAGCAATTTGTTCTTCCGGCAAATTAAACCAAAAGTCTGATTTTTTCATTAATTTCACCTTTTATTATCTTAGTTTTTTAACAAACTAAACAGGGTATAAGCACTGAGCCCATACCCTGTTCTTAATTACATTCTGGGTTTATTTCTTTTAGATGAACCCTTTTGTTTTACATCCATGTATTTTTTGAGATCCGACATTTTATCATCACTGGTCTGTTTAAACTTGGTCATCATATCTTCAAAGCTCATATTTCCGCCTGATTTCTTGGTAGAATCAAATTCAATTCTCGGCGGCCTTGTTACAGATGATCTGCTGCCCCCTTT
>JAHHUA010000165.1 GCA_020024235.1 Oscillospiraceae bacterium | reverse complement strand
ATATTATGATATACACTTAAATACATATCTGCACTTTGTATTGATATTAGTAAATCAGAGTTATTACACCATTATTTACAGCATTATAAAATTTTATTTGATATAAATTTATTGTCTAATTTTAAAATTACCAATTTTTTTATATTATATTTTAAAATTAACTACATACAATACTATTGCAAACACAAAATAAATTTAAATTTTAAGGAGAGTTTATATTATGTCTAAAAAACCTGTTATTCCTGAAGCTAAGGATTCTTTGAGTAAGTTTAAGATGGAATGTGCAAATGAAGTAGGTGTTAACCTTAAAAACGGTTACAATGGCGATCTTACAGCTCGTCAAGCCGGCAGTATCGGTGGACAGATGGTTAAAAAAATGATTGAATCCTACGAAAATTCAATGAAGTAATATAAATTGAAGCTTTATTCAGGGGACTATTTCAATATAGTCCCCTTTGTTTTTAAATACTTTAATTTTTCTTTATTTTACTATAAAAAAGTTGTATTTATGGAGTGTTTATGCTATAATATTCTAAATAAATATAGCGGGATATAAGTATCCGTTAGAATAGGAGTGATTTTATGGACGTTTTAGATATAATACAAGAAAAATATGTTACACTAAGTCGAACTCAAAAACAAATAGCTGATTATTTTTTAAATAACAGCGACACTGCTTGCTTTATGCCTTTAAAAGAAGTTGCGGCAGCTGCAAAAACCACTGAGGTTACTGTACTTTGTTTTTGCTCTAAATTAGGGTTTAATGGTTATATGGACTTTAAGAAACAGCTCCAAAATAACATAAAAATGAGAATGTCCCCAAATGATAAAATTGCTTCCTCTTTAAGCAAATTAAGTGATGAAGATAAGCCTTATGAAGAAATTATAAACCGTGAAAAAAACGCTTTGGATAAAACATATCGTTACCTGGATTATAATGCTGTAGAGAAGGTTATTCATGAAATTAAAATTTCCAAACATATTTATATTATTTCCCATGGTGGAACTGATATTGTAGCTAAATTTTTAAATTACCGCTTGCAACAGGTTGGTTTTTCTGCCAGCTTGATTGATGCTGCCTCTACGGGAAATATCATCAGTGCCACTGCAAATTTAACTTCTGACGAACTTTTCTTTATTATCACTTTCCCCAGATATTCAAAAAATATCATAACATTTGCAGATTATCTCAGCAGTATAGGCGGCAGAATTGTATGTCTTACTGACAGCATAAACTCCGCTGTTGCTCGTGTTTCTTTGGCTACTCTTACCTGCAACTCAGAAAGCAGTGTATTTTATAATTCACTGACTTCTGCTATTTCTATGGTGGAATTTCTTCTTTCAGCCATTGCCATTGAGTGTTCCAATGAATTTTTGGGACATCGTCAGCGTGTGGAAAAAGCCAAGGTTCTTCTTGAAGCAAGCCGTAAAAAAGTAGGTGCAGACAATTCCATAGATTACAGCTCTATTAAACTTAAATAATAATATATCATAACCAATTAATTTAACTTAACTCACAAAATGTGCAGTTATTATGCAATTTCATCAGCAAATTGCACACATAATAAAGTATACAGACTAAGCTGGTGCTTTATATTTCATAGATAGTTTATGATTTTTTGGTTTTATTATAAAAATACACCTGACAGCTTTAATAAAACTGTCAGGTGTTAATTTTTTTATTTTATTTAATGTTTTCTCTGTATAAAGGCATACTCATACAGCGTGGGCCTCCGCGTCCTCTGGAAAGTTCGCCACTGTGGATTTTGAGAATTTTAATTCCGTTGTCAACAAGAAGCTGATTTGTTACATAGTTTCTATCATAAACCACAACTGTACCGGGAGCAATACAAAGTGTATTGGAACCATCATTCCATTGTTCTCTTTCCGCTGCTATCGGATCATCACCGCCACAACGAATAAGAGTAACTTTTTCAACACCCAGATATTTTGCAAGGATTTGGTCAAAAGGAATATCATTATATTCTTTAACATTAATATCCTCGGGCTTATCACCTTTTTTAAGTTCAAATACACGAAGTGTACTCATTATACCGGGATGAACTGTAAATTTATCATAGTCTACCTGTGTAAATACAGTATCAAGGTGCATAAATGCTCTGATAGGTGGAATATCTACAGCCAAAATAGTATCTATTTCAGCAGATGGGTCACTGAAAATATTTTGTGCCAATTTTTCAATAGCCTCCGGTTTTGTACGCTGAGAAATACCTACAGCCAACACATGAGCATTAAGGTTGAGAATATCTCCACCCTCAATATTAAATACTTCATCAGGTGTGTAATAAAATGGCACCTTACCTTTGTAATCCGGGTTATATGTAAGGGCATATTTACCATAGATTGTTTCTCTGTTTCTTGTTACAGAGTACATTTTATTAAGGCTTACACCGTTTCCTATACAAGCAAAGGGGTCTCTTGTAAAATAAAGATTAGGAATAGGTTCCATTACAAATCTTTCATCTTTTGAGAGAAGACTTGTGAGAGGATTTCTGTCTTTAATTCCCATTTCCTTAAAGTCAACCCCTGCCATAGTGGTAAGTACCAATTCTTTTTCATCTTTTATGGAATCCAAATATTCAAAAAGTTCCTTACTGTAGCAAGATGCCACATCTCCACTGGCTTTAATTACATCATTGATGAAATTTTTTCTAAGTTCATCGCTGGTTTTAATAGCCTCGGCTGTCAGGTCTTCAAGATAAACCACATCTACACCGTTTTCTCTTAAAACACCTGCAAATTCATCATGTTCTGACTGTGCTCCGTAAAGATATGGAATATCATCAAACAAAAGTCTTTCCAATGTATCCGGGACTAAATGTTCCAATTCTTTTCCGGGACGATGGAGCATTACTTTTTTAAGTGTCCCGATTTCGCTTTTTACATTAATACCCATATTCATCTCTCCTTAAATAATATCAAGGCCTTTAGCAACTTTAGTAATAAAGTCCTGAACATTAGTTA
>JAHHUA010000164.1 GCA_020024235.1 Oscillospiraceae bacterium | reverse complement strand
ATACTATTATATATCATATAATTATTTCATATAAAAATTTAGTATTTTACTGTTTTGTAACCTTATACTATATAAAGTTACCATTTGATATTGTTTGTTTGAAATATACTATCACATCGACACATCTTTTTCAATGTCATCTTTTTATATTTTGGAATTGAATGGAACTGTCTGTTTAAAATAAAATTAAGTTGCAGCCGAAAACAGCCCGGGCATAAAGCTGCAAAATTTAAAATACTGCATTGTCTGCGAAAGGAGTTTTATGAAAGAAGAAAAGAAAAATTCCATCGCCACACTGGATGAAATTTCATCCTACCTGACATCTGTTGTAAGAGGTTCTGCCGTTTCCGAAGTACTTGTCACAGAAAAAGGTCAAAAAGTATGTGTCAAAAAATCTCCCGATGAAAAAGAGAAAATTCGGGCAGCACAGCTTTTGTATCAACAACTGTCAGATAAATCCAGTCCTGAATCTTCTGACCAAGTGGAATTCATCGACGACATAGGTTATGAAAACTAAACTGTATTTTTCCTCTGTTGCAGGGGGCGGTTACAATGATTTTTTTAAAACAAAAAGACGTTACAGAATTGTAAAAGGCTCACGAGCGTCCAAAAAATCCAAATCCACCGCTTTGGATATTGTCAGAAAAATCATAAATCACCCCAAATGCAACTGGCTTGTGGTACGGCGTTATGCCTGTACTTTAAAAGACAGCTGTTATGCTGATATTTTATGGGCAATAGAGCGTTTGGGAAAAACACAAGATTTTAAATGCAAAGTTTCACCTTTAGAAATAACATATTTGCCAACGGGACAAAAAATACTTTTCAGAGGTCTTGATGACGGCATGAAAATCACTTCTCTTTCAGTTTCGCAAGGTGTACTGTGTTTTGTCTGGGTGGAAGAAGCATTTGAAATAACCAATGAAGAAGATTTTAACAAATTGGATTTATCCATAAGAGGCACTGTCCCCGACGATTTATTTAAGCAAATTACCCTTACTTTTAACCCCTGGTCCGAGGAAACCTGGATAAAATCTCGGTTTTTTGACAAAAAAAATCCTGATGTATTTTTAAAAACTACCACTTGGCGCTGTAATGAATGGATTGATGAAAATGACAAAAAAATTTTTCTTGATATGGAAAAAAACAACCCTCGCCGTGCTAAAGTGGAAAGTTACGGACAATGGGGCATCAGTGAAGGCTTAATTTTTGAAAATTTCACTGAAAAGGAATTTGATCCCAATGAGATAAAACTTATACCTAAAATTAAATCCTCTTTCAGTCTGGATTTCGGTTTTACAGATCCCAATGCTTTTATCTGTGCACTTATCGACTTTGAAGAGTACAAAATTTACGTCTTTGACGAATGGTACCAAACTAATGTAACCAACAAGGATATAGCAAAGCAGATTAAAAAAATGGGATATGAGCATGAACAAATTGTATGCGACAGTGCTGAACCAAAATCCATAAAAGAACTGCGAGAAAGGGGAATAAACGCTGTTCCAGCAAAAAAATCCGCAAATTCCGTAAATTTCGGAATACAATTTATGCAGAATTTTGAATTTATCATTCACCCAAAATGTGTAAATTTTTTGACGGAAATAAAAAATTACGCATGGGTTAAGGATAAAAACGGTAAAAATACGGATATTCCCTGCCACAGTTTCAGTCATGGAATGGACAGTCTGCGATATGGAATTTTAAGTGCAAAAAAAGAAAAAAACTTTAGTTTTAATTAAAAAGGAGGTGCTTTTACGGCGGTTATAATTAATAAAATTACTGATAATGAGCTGAAATTTTATCTTGATACTGTAAATAATTTCTATGGTTCACAAAAATATCAGAACATGAAAACCGGTATCAGATATTATTCCGGAAAACACGATATTTTAAACCGTGTAAGAAAAATTATCGGTTCTGAAGGAAATTTGTGCCCTGTGGAAAACCTGCCAAACAACAAAATCATTGACAATCAATACCGAAGAGCAGTGGAACAAAAACTTAATTATCTTTTGGGCAAACCTGTTAAATTTATTTCTGACAACATGAATTACACAGAAAAAATCCATGAATATTTGGGAACAGATTTTAATATAACTCTGCGTAAAACTGTTTTAGATTCCATTAACTGCGGTATAGGCTGGATTTACTCATATTATGACTGCAAAGGTGTTCTGCGGTTTATGAGGTTTTCACCATTGGAAATTATACCCATATGGAAAAACAGCGAACATACAAAACTGAAAGAATTTATCCGCTGTGTAAATTTAGATGGTGATAATAAAATTTTGGAAATATACCGCAAAGATGGTATTCATACATTTACTTTTGAACAAAAAAATCAAAACCCCCAAAGTTATTATTACAAGCCGTATTTTACATCAAAAGGTTTAAATTGGACCTGGGAAAATTCTCCGCTGATACCTTTTAAGTATAATTATGATGAAATTCCACTTATAAATTGTGTAAAATCTCTGCAAGACGGAATAAATCTGATTGAAAGTGATTTTTTAAATGTTATTCAGGAAGATTACCGAAATTCAATTCTTATTTTGGTAAATTATGACGGAGAAGATTTAGGAGAATTTCGTCGAAATTTGGCTGAATACGGTGCCGTAAAAGTGCAAAGCGGCGAAGGTGGCGGCGATGTGCGTTCGCTGAAAGTTGAAGTAAATTCAGAAAATTATCTTTCTATTTTGTCAGTTTTTAAAAGAGCTCTTATTGAAAATGCAAAAGTTTTTGATATAAGAGATGAAAAAACAGGCAAAAACACAAATCAGCTTTCCATAAAAAGTCTTTATTCAGATCTTAACTTAGATGCTAACGGAATGGAAACTGAGTATTCACATTCTCTATATAGCTTACTATCGTTAGTTAATAATCACTTAAACAATACTTTGGGAAAAAGCTATGAAAACTGCAAAACAGATATAATTTTTAACAGAGATATATTAATCAATGAAAGTGAATTAATTGATAATATAATTAAATCAAAAGAAATT
>JAHHUA010000163.1 GCA_020024235.1 Oscillospiraceae bacterium | reverse complement strand
TACATGATTGTAATGATAGAGAAATTCGTATATTATCTGACTGCATACAGTCTACAATTGCCATTATTAGAAAATATGATAAATAAAGAGGGATTTCATGAAACAGGAAGAAAAACTTCAATATCTAAAGCAAATTTATTTCCAAGAGGTGCCCAATATGTTGAAATATGCTACTATTGTTTTAGGAACCCCCTTTTTAGCAGAAGAGGCTGTACAAAGGGCATTTCAAATAGCTCTACGAAAGATAGATGATTGTATACGCAGTCCCAATCCTGTAGGGTGGATAAAGAAAACAATGAAATATGAAATTGCTGCTATTATTCGAGAAGAACAAAAATGGAAGCATCACATGACAGACTTTGAAATAGATAGTATTTTAGTTCAAGATGATATTCCCATAGAAACGGAGTTTTGGGGAGTAGATCAAGAAGCACTTTCCCTACAAAACAGAATTTATATAGATGGAATACCTTATCAACTGCTTGCAGATGAAATGGGTATCTCTCTTTCTGCACTAAAAATGCGAGTACATCGTGCAAAAAATAAGATACGCTAAGAACTCACACTCGATTGATTTTTTTTAAAATTGAATGTGACTTTTTTTATATCTGGAAACATCTATATATGAAGGAGGTTCATAATGGGAGCAGAAAATATAGCATCTCATAAAAAAAGGAGTATTTACAAGCAATGCCTACAGAAGTTTTAAAGGACATGATTCGACAGGACTGTTTAGGTGGTGAAGAAGATCAGTTGGAAACAGATACAATTGAAATGATTATAGATATTATTTCTGAATGGGAACCAGAACAAGTATCTGTTGATATAGATGTCCTTTGGAATGATTTTCAATGCGATTATCTTCCAGATATTTTTGCTGACTGTATCAGCGAAAATATAGAAAAAGAGAAAACAGACAGTATGAAAAAAGAAAAGGAGAATGAACTATGAAAAAAGCAACAGTAACATTGATGGCATGTGTATTAGCCGCAAGTTATTGCTATGCAGTACCTGCTTTTGCAGCAGAATCTGCAGAAGAAAATAATAAAATAACAGAAGAAGTAGAAGAAGGCATCGCACAAGATGATGTAAGATATGGTTTTAAAGCCAGAAGGAATATTATATTATCCTCCTGATTTGAAGCATCGGGAATATCTATCACCCGTTCTTCATAACTGCAAGTGTTGCCAGTTTTCTTTCATTCTTCCTTACATAAGGCATAGTAAGCATTTTGTATTGTCGTTTTGATATAGGAAACAATAACACCATCATGCTGAAATTTAGGTTGATTAACCAGCATACGATAAAGTGAAAGCACAAAGGTATGCATTATTGTATCAAAAGCCTCATCTGAAGCACAGAATCCATTGCTGTATTTTAACAATAATGGTAAAATAATGGTAAAAACTTTTGTTATATGGTTTCAAAAGTCTCTGGAATGTTGTTTTGATAATCAAAATTATTTTTTGTAATGGTTGCTCCATAGACAGATTACACACGGAGATGCAGGCACTACCGATTTTTCCTATTATGCCAAAGATAGAGATGTAGATTCGGAGGAGAACTTTCCGGATTTATTCTGGTCATCCAGTATGAATAGCCCATATATATTTATTTCTATTTATAGCCGAGAAAAATTGGATGAACTTCTTGGACTAGAAAAATAAAGGAGAGGATTATGATGAAAAAAAGAATGGCAATGGTTGCAGCTGTCTGCATGGCACTAGCAAATACTACACCTGTTTTTGCTGACCAACCAAAAGCAATTGGTAAAACTTCGGTTGTGAATACGGTTGTCAAGATTGATGGAGCTTCTATTGCTGCTTGTCATTATAATGGATATATATATGTTGCAGCAGAGGACTTACAAGCCTATGGTTTTTCTGTAAAAGAAGATCTTAGCAGGAATTTACTGTTTCTTACCGTGCCAAAAGATAGAACGGCTTCAGCTGCTTCCAAAAGTGCAATTGTATTTTCTGAAAAAGAAGAAGATGTATATGCAACAGATACACAGATTTTGTTTGACGGTCTTTCTATCTATAGGAATGAAAAAGCACCTACAGCAATTTGTGTAAAGGGAAAGACAATGATTCTGCTGCGTATGATAGGAGAATACTTTGGTACCTTGCGTTGGAGTCCCTCCACGAAAGTGGCAGAACTTTCCGTAGATGATCCGACACTGCCAAAGTCTTTGACTTTTCAGAAAAAAGAAAATGCAGAAGATATTTTGTTATGGACAGCCGATGACAAGGAGCTGCAGCTTCTCTTGGGAGAGAAGAATACAGTGATTTTGAGAGATAAAGAACGGGATACTGTTTTTTCATATCCATGGAAAAATTCTATTCATGGTGTGCCAGAAATTTATTATCATGATTTCGACCAGGATGGAGAAAAAGAAATTTTAATGGAAAATCTATCATACTTTGGCCCAGGAACCGGAACAAGCAATATTTATTTTTTTGATTTTCGGGAAGGTAAACCGCAAGGCATTGAAATAAAAGATGAGGATATACAAAAATATATGACAGAAAATATCTCTTTTACATCAGATGCAAAACGAAATGTGTTAACCATGCGCTGTCAGCAAGATGTGTATACAATTCCTCTGGAAGATGGGGCAGTATTGGAACGTATACATTTTGCAAAAAAATCTCTGTTTGTACAAGATGATAAATTATTTTTTACTGTCCCGATTGAAGTGGAATATGAAAAAAGAGCACCTATTTATACAGGATATGATGCGATACTACAGTTGAAATATAAAAAAGATTTCAGATATGCTTTTCAATCCATTGTATTACACGATACATTAGGAAACTGATTTTAAATCAACTATTGAACTGAGGATTCCCTTATTTTATTTGACACGAAAAGTACAGCCACTTTGTAAATTTTTTTACAAAGTGGCTGTATATTATTTGCTTATCATTTTGGTATATTTCCATATTTCAAGGAAAACTCCCAACCCCATATTAGGCTGATAGAATTTTCTGCTTATTTAATTTGAAAAACAGTTTTAAT
>JAHHUA010000162.1 GCA_020024235.1 Oscillospiraceae bacterium | reverse complement strand
TTACTATGGTATTTAGCCTAAGTGCCACTGCTTTTGCTGATACCAATGAAAGTGATTCCAACATTCTGCAAGTCCTTATTGTAAGCGATGATGGTTGTTTTTTGTATCAAGGAGATAACGCAGATACCGCTTTCAACGACCTCAACAATGGTACACTTGTAAATTCTCCTAAAAACAAAATTGCTTCTTCTCCTGTATTACACAGTACCCCTTCTGTTATTCCTGATCCTCAACAAACCCCCGACATTGGGCCTTATTCATTGACCTATAAATATCGCTTTGTCCCGGATGCCAGAAACAACACCAAAACATACGGAAGTTATTCCATTATTAGCGATGCATGGGGTAATGATTCATCTATCACACAGGCTTCAACTTTTTCATTTACTGCTACCGCTTCTGGATCAGTAAATAGCGAACTGTCCGGAAAATATCTGGATGTAGTTGAAGCAAAAATTGGTACCTCATATACAGAGACATTTTCTGCGACAACTTCCATTACCAACAAAGTTTCGTCACATAAGCGTGTTTGGTTACAATACAAGCCAGAATACACTCGTTATTCTGGAACCTCTCAAAAATATTTTATCACAAGAAGATCCCACCAGCTTATTGTTGAAAGTAGTCGCAGGGTTAACATTCTTGAAGCATCCGAACGCAGCATTATTTTGTCAGGGAAAAAACTTACCCTCCCGAACGGAGCATATGTCTGGTGCGAAGATAACGATTATATGAACTCACGACCTCCTATAATTAAGCATTGACTATAATTGGACATGGAGAAAATCATGAAAAACAAATTATTATTATTGCTTGAATTACTTTTACTTTTATCCATTATGTTTGTTGGATGTGCAAACCACAATTCAACAAAGGGAAATACAACTGGAAATCAAGAAGTTATACAGCAAATTTCTGATTACAGTTCAAAAGCCGAGGAATTTGCTCATGCTCTCTTTGTAGACAAACTATCTAAGGAACAGATTGAAGACTATGAGATTGTTTCTTCAACAAATGGCTTTATTACATCAGAGCCACCAGTATATGTTGTAGCATACGAATATACCTATAACTCCACAAATCACATATATGGATATAAACTAACCCAGACTGAATCCGGTTCTTTTTTGGTACTTGAAGAAGGAGAAGAAATCGGTTTATTCATCATTCAATAAAAAAACAACAGGTTTTAACTCAACTTTTTCCTTGTTGTTTTTATCTACGCCCACCCCAAAATAAGCTCCACCGTGATGCTGCGTTTAAGGGATATATTGTAACCTCCCAATAAAGCTGCGTATCAAATCAAAAAATGCCCAAGATATATCATTTTGAAGTGACCCCAAAAAGTTAGACAATAATTTTAAATAAAAACTATTCAAGCTACCGAAAGGGCTTGTTGTTTGTGCAAATCAGGCGGCAAGCCCTTTAACTTTGATTTGGTTCGCCTGTTGTAGTAATCTAGGTACTCGATCACCTCTACCTTAAAATGTTCCATGGACTTAAATTCTTGCAGGTAGAGCAGCTCACTTTTCAATAGACCGAAGAAGTTTTCAATCACGGCATTGTCCAGACAGTTTCTTTTGCGCCTCATGCTTGAGAGTGTGAAATTTTTTCTGTAAATGCTGTCAATTTTTTTTGCCAAAACAACTTAAATTGTTATAAATACAAAATGAGCACCCATAAGTATTGGGGTGCTCATTTCTTCTAATTTCCAAGTGTATTGCACATATATTTTTAGTTTTCAACATATCGTTTTGTGTTAGAAAAAAATATCTTTTAACGATATGGTATTTTAAAGACGAAATATGTATAATAAAATAAAAATAAGGATAATAAAATGAAAAAGATTATATCAATAATTGCAGTAATCATAATATATATGTCTTTTTCAGTGGTATCTTTTGCACAAGAAACAAATTCTTCAAACAATAAAGATGATATGACAATAACTAATCTTAATCCTGCTACTGATAATGTGGGGGAACGAAAGTAATTTTTAATAAATTTTCAGCATCTTTTATTAAGTTATCCAAATTACTATCATTTCCAAATGCTTTCATCAAGTAGTAAGATTGATAAAACAAATCCCGACTTTTGTTGTCATCTCCCAAAAAATGATAACATTCTGCCATTAAGCCGATTGTTTCAGGAAACAACTGATATTCGCCACTGTCAAGAGCAATTTTTCTTCCTTCTTCAGCCAGCTCAAGCGATTTTTTATATTGACCGATAGTGTATAACTCATTAGCATAATTAAAAATTATCATATTCAAATTAGCCTGAGCTAAATTTATAGTATGAAAATGTGATTTGATATATTTATATAACTGACTTAAAATATCTATAGCTTCAATATGTTCTTCTTTATAAATATGAACAACTGCTAACTGGTTGATAATTTTAATTTCTTCAAAAGTGTAAAGTCCACTATTTATATTATTTATATCAAAATTAGGAGAAGTCATCTTAATTGCTTTAAGAAGAATATCATATTGTTCTTCAAATGTGTAAAAGCCATCTTCTTTTCCAAGTATTATCTGAGAACGTATGATATGTTGGTTGATAATATTATCATTATCTCCCGCAATTTTTATAAGTTCTTTATGAAGTTTTAAAGTTTCCTCACGAATTTTGGGACGATTTTCTTTTGTTGCATAGTTAAATCTGACATTATATGCTGTAATTTCAGTCCACAGTTTTTCTATTTGTATTTCTTTATCACTGAGCAAAGCATAATATTTGTCAGTAGGCATGTCTAATCTATCCAGTAAAGCGTTTAATGTTCTTTTAGAAGGTGTTTGTTTTCCGTTTTCAAGTCTGGAAACTGTAATAGGTTCGCAAATTCCTTCACAAAGCTGTTGCTGACTAAGTCCCAATTCCAGGCGGCGTTTTTTCATAGCTGTTCCTAAAAATATTTCCCGCATAATGTACACCTCTTAATAATTAAAAATTGTTATAGTTTGTTGGTCATAATAATTTAAAAATATTGGTTTAATACAATGATATACCAATATTGTGTAATTGTAAATATACTATACTATAA